>JAUWPG010000012.1 GCA_030611725.1 Gammaproteobacteria bacterium | reverse complement strand
CTCTATCCAGCTGAGCTACGAAGGCAAGTGTGGTATTATCGGTTGATAAAACAATAAATTCAAGCAATGATTTTATCTAAGATAAATTGTGGGTTATTGTAATCGATAACAATAGGTGTTACTAATACCGGTGATGGTATGCTGTGAATGCCGTACGACCTCATTAGTCTAATATCTTTTTCAGGCTTGAGCTGCGTCATTGTCGAACTTAGGTCGCATGCAAACTGTTCGATATCTAAATCAAGTTCTTTGGCTAATAAGATGAGTGTTGATTCTTATAAAGGTTTTTACATATAAATAGTAAGCCTGTTGAATCATTACTTGTTCTAAGTCAGGATTTTAATGTTTAACAGTAATCACTGTACGATAAGCGGGATAAGTAGAGCGTCTTTGGCTCGCATCGCTTCCAGAAATTATAATTAAATTTGATACCTGGGATTGTATGTTCAACTTTTCACAATTCATTTGAATATGCTCTCGCAACTCGTTGGACATATCCTTATTGCTACCAGGTGCTAGTCCAGCAAGTATGTATTGAACGTTGGTTAAATTTGGTAGCGAATTTTTAACCGTTTTCTAGGTATTATCAAATCCCTAACACTAGGAACGCATAGGGTCGTAAATATAAGGCAAGGTTTAGGTTTAATTGCATTATAAATATTGTATTACTTTTATTCTTTTATAGATATATAATAGATTTTATTAAAAATTTATCCCGCTAAGGATTATAAGGTCTATGAAGAATATTTCTTTTGTTTTTTTGTTGTTAATTTTGTTTTTATCTGGTTGTGGGACGAGGACTGTTGAACAAAACTCTAAGCCTATTTCTGATAGGATATTAAAGGTAAATAGTCATTATATCGACGAAGTGTCAATTTCATCTATTAAAGAGATTACAAAAGAAAGTAATAATAAAGAAGCGTATCAAGAGTGCTATACCAAAAAATATGATAAAAATCAAAATGAAGCCTCTTTGATTACTAGTTTCTTCAATACTTCTAAAGACAGTCATATTGCCTCAATAGAATTTTGTGAGACTAAGTACCGTGACAAGAAAGTGTCTCGCTTGATAAATTACTTAGTTGAATATGAATATAAAGGTAATACATTTACCTATATAACTAAGAAAAAGCCTAATTTGAAAGATAAAATTGCAGTGGAAGTAATCGTTGTTCCAGTAAAATAATAAGGAAAATATCGACAATTAATTATTTTTTTGGTGTAGTATTAACAGTTAATTACTTTTTTTAGGTTTAATTAATACTATGAATAGAATCCATACTTTGTTTTTACCGTTGCTACTCATTAGTACATTATCTGTTTCTGAGACTTGGTTTGGTGAAAATTCTACCTACATACCGGGTGACATGTATAACGAAGAAGATACTGTCGTTTCTGATGGTTATTTTTCTGGTGAGGCTACCATTGTTTCTGTTAAAAGGGTTTATCGGGATCGTAATATAGAAGAACCTTATCAAGACTGTTATATGAAAGAATTCTACCAAAACAATAACACAGTGAATCCGCTGGGTGGTGCAATTTTAGGTGGTTTAATCGGAAGTAAACTGGCTAAGAAGAAAAAGACTGGTGTAGTTGTAGGTGCTTTACTGGGTGCGTCCTTGGCTCAAAATTCACAGTCTAATTCAGGAAACATCGTCAGGAGAGAGGTTTGTGAAACAAAATATCGTCGTGTTACTTCAAATCGATTTGCGCACTATTTAGTTAAATATAAATTTAATGGAAGAATTTTTTCTTATACAACAGAGCATAAGCCAAGATCTGAAACCATTAAAGTTAGGATCCAAGTCTCTCCAGAATAGTTCCTTCTTGCGAAGCTCCTCCACTCCTGAGGAAATAATTTCTCTAGCCAATCAAGGTAATGCCGAGTCTCAATATAAACTAGCATTAATGTACGAATTGGGTATGGGTATTGAGAAAAATTTTAGCCAGGCTTTTGCCTGGTATCAAAAATCTGCTAACCAAGATTATGCAAAAGCACAGTATAATTTAGGTATTTTTTATGCACTTGCTAAAGGCGTAGATAAAAACATAACACAATCAAAATTCTGGATTAGGAAGGCCAATGAAAATGGCTATTCTGGTAGTAGTGTGTTTTAATAAGGAACAATAATGAAAGATATTAAACTTAAAGATAGGCTAATTTTTGCACTGGATGTGCCAGAAGTCGACCAAGCTAAAGATTTAGTTAATCAATTGGATGATAGTGTGACTTTTTACAAAATTGGTATGGAAATGTTAATGACAGGCCAGTATTTTCAATTGATGGACTGGCTGATTGCCAAAGATAAGAAAGTATTTGTTGATCTTAAGTTTTTTGATGTACCAGAAACGGTTGGTAGAACCATTGCTCGTTTGAGTCAGTACGGAGCAACATTCGCCACCATACATGGCAACCAACTACTGATGGAAAAAGCAGCTGAAAATAAGGGTAATCTAAAAATTTTAGCAGTAACCGCGCTGACTAGCCTTGATCGTGGCGATCTTAATGATCTTGGTTTTGATTGCAATGTGCAAGATTTGGTGATTTCTCGTGCCAAGCGTGCTTTTGAAGCAGGCTGTGATGGTGTGGTTTCTTCAGGTCTTGAAGTGCCGTTCATAAGAGAATATGTTGATAATAAACTCATTGCTGTAACCCCAGGTATTCGTCCAGTCGTGAATGATGATGACCAAAAGCGTGTCGTTGATGTGGCTACTGCATTTAAGTCTGGTTCAGATTACATTGTGGTTGGGAGGCCAATCAAAAATGCTACTGATCCATACGTGGCAGCAAGTAATATTCAAGATATTATTAAAACTTGTTTTTAGTTTTTAATACCCCTTGCGGGTATAATTTCGTTCGTTGTTGGCACATCTGTTGACAATATTATTTATAGTCGCGTAACTCAGTTGGTTAGAGTGCCAGCATGACATGCTGGAAGTCGTCAGTTCAAATCTGACCGTGACTACCACTTAATTAATCTGTTAGATTGCATGCTATAGGGCTTAAAACCTGTGCTTAATTTATTTTCTTTGTATACTAATTTCAGTTATAATATTGATAGGTAAATCATAATAAGGGGAATAAAATGAAAAAAAATATTGTTATATCAGCTGTTTTTACAGCTTTGTTGAGTGTTCAACCAGCATTAGCTGAAACTAAAAGTTCGTTCAGTTTTGAAGGTGTATTAGGTTCTGTCGGTAAGATTGTCGATACTGTGGTAGGTATTATTCCATTAGGTGACGGTGACGGCCTTGGAGGTCCAATTCTTGGTGCCGCAATTGGCCATCAATTGAATCATAAAAATGGTGCTCCAATAGGTGCTTTATTAGGTTCTGGAATTCTTAAACAGTAATTAATCTTTATTCAGTGCCTAGAAGATTATATGCTTTTAGGTGTTGTCTATACCTCCTCCTTGTGTCTCATCATCAGTTTTTAGACTGATTTCTTTGTTATAGCGTTTAAATAATCAAATAAGTTGATAACAGCTTTAGTTAGTAGTGCCATTGACTTTATTGTGTTGATTAGTTACCGTATTTCTTGAAAATTATTAATTTTTATTGTGGTAGGATTGACTTCCACGACTTCTTTTGCCATAAGTGTCAAAGATGCAAGTCAAGGGCAGGCTTTAATGCCATATTGATTAAAATAATTATTCAAACTATTCTAGCAGGGGTCAGGCGGTTAATAAAATAGTCAACGTACCATTGTCGGGACTACACCCCAGAGTTTGATAATAACAATTTATTTTATAAGGCTGATCTTAGAGAGATACACTACACTGTAAGTATTGAGTGGCTTAGTATGGATAAAATATTATTGAGTTATGCCTCTTTATATTTTGTATAAGTTTATTTGTAAATATTCCTATATTACTTAATATTGTCTTTTCTTTTATTTCGTATACAATCTCACCCATGAGATTTATACTCGTTACTTTATTGTTCTTTACCTTTTCAGTGTTAGCTGACGCTAGTCTGTATGAGAGAGGCAAGGCTTATTATTATGGAAATGGCGTAGAGAAAAACTATGAAAAAGCGTTTAATGCATTTAAGCATTCAGCAAAAATTGGTAGTGTAGAGGCTAAAACTGCATTAGGAATGATGTACATTGAGGGCAAAGGTGTTGCTCAAAATGACGATAAAGGATTGGAGTTTTTAAATTATTCAGTTAGTAGAAATCACGATAAAGCGCAATATTATTTAGGTGTGCTGTATTACAGAGGTGTTGGTGTTGAAGAGGACCTAACTAAAGCATTCGAGTTGTTTAAACAATCGGCTAATCAAGATTACGCAGATGCAAAATATAATTTATCTCTGATGTATCAACAAGGAAAGGGCGTTAAGCAAAGTACGTTATTAGCTAACAAGTGGCTAATTGAATCTGCTGAGTCTAGTAATAGTGATGGACAATATCAGCTTGCTAATGCTTATAGAGACAATGAAGACCACGAGAATGCATTTGAATGGTATTTTAAGGCTGCCAAACAAGGCCATGTTGAATCTCAATACTGGATAGGCTGGTTATATGAGCATGGAAAAGGCGTTAAGAAAGATCACCTTAGTTCGATCAATTGGTACATTAAAGCGCATAAATCTGGACATATCGGCGTCTCTTATCGGATGGGATTGTTATATGAAGTGGGTTTAGGTGTAAATCAGAATTATGAAACTGCTTACTACTACTATCATGTGTCAATGAAAGAAGGAAATTTAGATGCCTATAATAAGTTAGGTTATTTTCATGAACGTGGAAAGGGTGTAAAAAAAGATGTAAAAAAAGCCTATGAATATTATATACATGCCGCTCGAGAAGGGCATAGTGGCGCCCAACTTAAGGTGGCATTAATGTATGAAAAAGGTATTGGGGTAAAAAAATCAGTCAAAAAGACTACGTACTGGCTGAAGAAATTGGTTAATAAGGGCGATAAAATGGCGGGCTTTAAGCTAAAAAGATTACAAAAAAGGTAAAAATCTTCCGGTATTGTTTTTATAGTCTTGATAAGTGCTAAAACGTTCAGTGAGTAGCTTCTCTTCTAAGTTAGATTTTAGTATTAAATCGACCAACAAAATAAACATAATTAGTTGAGATAAATAGTGTGAGTGGGTCAGTGTCAATGTAAAAGATAGTAACAATACACTGGTGTACATTGGATGCCGGATAAAGCGATAAATACCGTGTGTGATCAATTTGTGCTTGTCTTTTAGGGTGGGTACAATGTTTAAATTATCAGGCTTTATATTGACAACTGCACTCACGCCAATAACAGTCGCGGCGCCTAATAGCGCGTATTTGAGTGTATCTAGATGCTCAAACCGTGCATTGATTATGAGATAAATAATACAGACAAATTGAATAACAACGTAAATCATCGATAGCTTGGGTAGTTATAATAGTGCTATTATCTCAAATTTTTTGAAATTAAAGATGCAAATTCCATACGATATTGTCATTATTGGTGCTGGACCAGCAGGACTAAGCTTTGCCTGTTCGATGATAGGCACTGATGTAAAAGTGTTGGTGGTTGAAAAATCTAATCTAGAGTCTATTTCTAATCCACAAGCAGACGGTAGAGAAATTGCATTAACACACCTCTCACTTAGAATTTTAAAGAAATTAGGTGTTTGGGATCTGGTTGATCATGCACAGGTGTCGCCGCTAAAAGAAGCCAAGGTTTTTGATGGTAATTCTCCATCGTTATTAAACTTTAAAAGCGAAGATTCTTCAATAGAAGTGCTTGGATATTTGGCGCCTAATTACCAAGTAAGAAAAGCACTCTATCAACGTGTTGAGCAAGCTGATAACATTATCGTGATGACTGAAGCAATGGTGGACAATGTTGAATATCATAAAACTTATTCGGATGTATTCTTTGCAGATGGCAGCGTGGTAAAAACTAAGCTGGTTATTGCAGCTGACAGTCGTTTTTCTAATATCCGCCGTAAAGTTGGTATACCATCACTCATGAAAGATTTCTCTAAAGTGATGGTTGTGACTAAGATGGAGCACGAAAATAGCCATAACAATATTGCATTAGAATGTTTTGATTATGGCCAAACTTTGGCTTTATTGCCAATGGTGGGTAATGCATCCTCTGTTGTGTTGACGGTTAGTACTGATAAATCTCAAGCCATTCTAGATATGAGCGAGGTAGATTTTAATGCGAAAATTACCCAAGATTTTAAGGGTGGATTGGGGCAAATGACTCAAAGCGGTGAGCGACATTCTTACCCTTTAGTGGGTGTACATGCGCAAACTTTTATTGCCGATCGATTTGCACTGATTGGTGATGCTGCTGTGGGTATGCACCCAGTAACAGCACATGGCTTTAATTTGGGTTTAAGGGGGCAAGATATTTTAGCAACTCTGATCAAAGAGGCTGTTAGTCATGGACAAGATATTGGTTCAAAATCTTTATTAAAACTGTTTGAGAAAAAACACATTCATTTAACGAGATTAATGTTTTTTGGCACCAATGGTATTGTGGCTTTATTTACCAATGATGCACCAGTAATGAAGCAGGTTAGAAGGTTTGTCCTTAAGTTTGCAGAGCACTTTCCACCGGTTAAATATTTGATTTCAAATCATTTAACCGAGGCCAAACAAAATAAGTTCCCACCTTTTTAAGTTATGAGTATTGATCTAATTAAATTAAGGCGTGAATTTACCAGTAATGGTATAACGCGCGCCGAACTTGATAGTGATCCTTTTGTTCAGTTTGAAACCTGGATGGTGCAAGCAACTCAAGCGGGGCTAACTTTACCAAATGCCATGAGTCTTGCAACTCATGATGATGACGAAATTGGCATCAGAACGGTTTTGTTAAAATCATTCGATGAACAAGGGTTTGTATTTTTTACCAATTATAATTCTAAAAAATCAAAACAAATTGAGTGCAATCCAAAAGCGGCTTTGTTGTTTTATTGGTCGGATCTTGAGCGTCAAGTCAAGATATCAGGTGTGGTTGAAAAGACATCAACACTAGAATCGATCAAGTATTTTGCTACGCGTCCTAAAGACTCACAATTGGGCGCTTGGGCGTCGAGCCAATCTTCACAATTGTCTTCTCGACAAGTGTTGTTATCTCAGTTTGAATCCATGAAGGCAAAATTTAACAAAGGAGAGGTGCCTTTGCCTGATTTTTGGGGTGGTTATCGTGTTGTGCCAAATACGATAGAGTTTTGGCAGGGTAGAGGAAATCGATTACATGATCGATTTGTGTATAAAAAAGATAAAAAAGACTGGCGTATTGAGCGACTAGCGCCGTAGGTTCTGAATAACTGCTTGAGTATCAGGCTGTTTACTTGTCCAAAATTCAAAAGCTGCTGCTGCTTGCTCAACCAGCATGCCCAGTCCATCGGCAATCATTTTGGCGTTATTGGCTTTTGCCCAATCCATAAATGGCGTTTGCACACCATACATTAAATCATAGCAAATTGCACCATTAGCAACACCAGAGGCAATATCAGGCATTTTCCCATCTAGCGAGGCGCTGGTGGCATTAATAATGACATCCACAGGATCATTTTTTACCTTGTCTAATCCAAAACCGCAGGTTTTGCCATAGGCTGAAAAGTCTTTAGCTAAGTCAACTGCCTTAGATGCCGTACGATTGGCGATCATCAGACGTCTGGGTTGTTGTTTGAGTAGAGGCAGTAAGATGCCACGTGTTGCTCCCCCAGCACCTAAGATTAAGAGAGTTTTATTATTAAGGTCAATATTAAGGTTTTTGGTCAAGTCGTTCACCAAGCCAATACCATCGGTATTCTCACCCATTAGCTCGTTGCCGTTTATTTTAATGGTATTTACTGCACCTGCAGTCTGAGCATTCAAAGAGTGTTGTGTGGCTAAATTAAATGCCTCTATCTTAAAAGGTACGGTAATGTTAAAACCTTTAGCACCTTTATCAATAAATTCTTGCGCTATTTTGGCAAAGTCATCAAGCGGTGCTAAGATTTTTTCATATTCAATTTCACACCCAGTTTGCTGGGCAAACTGGGTGTGAATAATCGGTGAAAGGCTATGTTCTATCGGATTACCAAAGACACCGTAGCGATTCATTGTTTGGTAATATTCTCAGTTTTAGGCTTTGAATCTGCTTGAGTTTGAGCTTGAGATTTTGGCTTTGGCTTTGGCTTTGGTTTTTTCTGGGGTTTACTCTGAGGTTTTTGACCTTTATCTTGCGGCTTATTTTGATTGTTATTTTGATTATTGTTGCGGTTCCTATTACGGTTCCTATTACGATTTTTATTGTTTTGATTAGGGCGTTTATTCTTAGGTTTCTTTTTCTTAGCACCAAATAATGCCTTTATAATTTTTCCAATTAATGAAAGTTGTTTTGTCTCAGGTACACGCGTACTTGGTCGGTTCATATTGACAGCAGGTATTTCAGCTGTATCAGTCAGGCCATTTTCAGCCAAGTTGTATTGTGGCTTTGAAATACCCTGGTAACTTTTGTGCTGTGATTTTTTAGCACCTTTTTGTTTGGTAATGCTAAAGTTAGGGAATTGCATATAAGGGTTCGGCAATAGCGTAATTTTTATACTGTGTTTATTTTCTAATCTGATAACATCCTGACGTTTTTCATTCAGTAAATAGGTCGCCACGTCAACACTAGATTGAATGGTTAAACGTTGTGTTTGATTGGAAGCATTACAACCGTCTTCAAGCTGCCTTAGAATGGTTAATGAAAGTGTTGGAATAGTTGGCGTGGTGCCGCGTCCATTGCACTGAGGGCAAGATTTTTCTACCGATTCCGTAACCGAGCTCATTAGGCGCTGTCTTGACATCTCAAGCAAACCAAACTTAGAAATTGTACCAATTTGAATGCGTGCACGATCTGAATTGGTGTTTTTTTCCATAGATTGTTCAATGGATCTACGGTGTTCTTCAGAAGACATGTCGATAAAATCAATCACCACTAAACCACCAATGTCTCGTAACTGCAATTGAATGGCAATTTCTTTGGCAGCCTCTAGATTGGTATTGTAGGCGGTTTCTTCAATATCAGAGCCTTTGGTTGCGCGTGCAGAGTTAATGTCAATCGCTGTTAAGGCTTCAGTCGTATCAAAGACAATAGTTGCTCCAGTACGGAGTGATACTTCACGGTTAAATACACTTTTTACTTGGCTTTCAACATTCATGTGATGAAACAATGAATGCTCAGAAACATCGAAAAATTTGATGCGATCTAGATAGTGAGGCAGGACAAAACTTACGAATTCTTTGGCATTTTTAAAAGTCTCTAAATCATCAATAATAACACTGTCTGTGTCTTCTCTTAAGTAGTCACGTAACGTACGAATAACGATGTCACTTTCTTGGTAAATTAAGAAAGGTGCCGAGCGTTTTTCTGCAGCGGTATTAATCGAATCCCACAGTTCTGATAAGTAGTCAACTTCCCATTGTAGCTCTTCTAAGCCCTTACCAGAACCAGCAGTTCGAATAATTAAGCCTGAGTTGGTCGGCATGGTAATTTGTTTGAGAACTTCTTTTAAAGACTGTCTTTCTGAAGATGTTATTTGTCTAGAAATGCCATGACTTTTAGCATTGTTTGGCGTCAAAATCATATAGGCGCCAGCTAGGTTGATGTAGGTACTTAATGCTGCACCTTTGTTGCCACGCTCTTCTTTTTCAACTTGGACAATAATTTCTTGTCCTTCTTTTAAAACGTCAGAAATCGTGAGTTTATCACCCTTGGCTTTAGCGTCGTTATAGAGGCTTTCAGCCACTTCTTTAAAAGGTAAGAAGCCTTGTCTTTCTTTGCCGTAATCGACAAAAGCAGCTTCTAAAGATTGCTCAACACGAGAGATTTTACCCTTATAAATATTGCCTTTATTTTTTTGATTAAGGCTGGTTTCTATGTTGAGATCAGTGAGTTTCTTGTTTTTGATAATAGCAACTCTGATTTCTTCTTTGTGAGTTGCGTTGATTAAAATATGATTCATGGTTAAGTCCTGTTAGGAGGCTTTTTTCCACGCATAGAGACCCAACACTGGTGTGTTGAATTGACATTAAAATTTGATTTATTTTATCCATAAACCTATTATTTAAAGGGTTTTATACCTTTTTATTAATTGCCTATTTGGGGGCAATTAATGATTAATTAACTCTATATGTGGCAAAAAAAAAGCCCAAAATATTTACGTAGTTTTTGTTTTTTTTATTTTATGTACAAAAACATTTAAAAAAAATTCTTTAGCTAATGTAACTTTACATCAACCTTTTAATTATATCACAAAAAGTTTTTTTTAAGAGTGCTTATTGATTTAATGTTCGACCACCATCAACAGGGATAATTTGCCCGGTGATGTAAGGCGAGTTGACTAAAAACAAAACAGTATTGGCAATGTCTATCGCAGACCCTTGTTTTCCAAGCGCAATTTTATTAAGCATTTTGTATTTTTGATCTGTGGTGAGTTCGGCTTCATTTTCTGGCCACAAGATTGAACCTGGAGATACGCCACAAACACGAATTTTAGGCGCCAATTCTTTGGCCAAAGTTTTGGTCATCATAGCAACACCAGCTTTAGAAATGTTGTAAATGGCGTGATTTTTAAGTGGACGCTGAGCATGAATATCAACGATGTTGATGATACATCCGTCACTTTCTGATAAAACTTGCATTAATGATTGAGAAAGAAAAAATGGTGCCATGAGGTTGGTGTTTATAATTTTATGCCAGTCATTTTGATTGGTCTCGCTCATAGGTGTCGGATAAAAAACAGAAGCGTTATTGACTAAAACATCTAGATGATCAATCGAGTTAGAAAGCTTTTGTAACGCACTTATATCAGATAATTCTGCTTGCACAATGGTGGCGGAATTTACACGTTGTTGGTTAAGTTTCTGAGCCAATGCTTGCGCTTCTTTCTCAGAATGCCGGTAATGAATAATGACGTTGTAATCATTATTATGTAGTGTTTGTGTGATTTGTGCGCCAATGCGTTGTGCACCACCGGTGATTAATGCTGTTTTCATATAAAATGGCTTTTGTGAGTTTAGAGCAAATAATTAAAGATACTATTATACAAAAAGCCAGCCCCATAGGTTTCGATGAATTTATGGATTTAGCACTTTACTATCCTGCACAAGGTTATTACAGTGGTGGCGCGCAAAAATTTGGTGAGCGGGGTGATTTTATTACTGCGCCTGAAACCTCAGACTTATTTGGTTATACTTTGGCGCGTCAGTGCGCACAGGTATTGCGTGACGGGCAAGATATTTTAGAATTTGGTGCAGGCAGTGGTGTATTGGCTGCTCAGATATTATTTGAGTTGGGTAGGTTGGGTAGTTTGCCAAAAAAGTACTATATTTTAGAACTTAGTGCCGAGCTCCAACAAAGGCAAAAAGAGACCATTAATAAAGTATTGCCTGAGTTGATAGAAAGAGTGGTATGGCTAAACACCTTGCCACAGAATTTTTCAGGCGTGGTGATTGCTAATGAAGTTTTGGATGCCATGCCTGCGAAGCGCTTGATTAAGCAGGCTGATCATTTTTCTGAACTGGGAGTTGATTGTCAATCTGATCAATTAAGCTGGCAACCTTTTGATCATGCATATACGAACGATAAAATGTTGCTGCCTAATGAGGCTGGTGTAGGCTACACCACAGAGGTTAATGAGCGTGCTATGGCATGGATTGATAGCTTGAGTGAGATTATTGATGAGGGATTGGTGTTGTTAATTGATTATGGTATGGGCAGGAAGGAATATTTTCACCCTCAGCGTTTTGAGGGGACACTGCGATGTTATTATCAACATAAAGCCAGTGACGACCCTTTCAAACATGTTGGCAAGCAGGATATTACTACTTCGGTTAATTTTTCAGATATGGCAGACCAGGCTAAAAATAGCGGGTTTAAGATTGCTGGTTACGCTACACAGGCCATGTTTCTAATTTCACTGGGAATCGATGAATATTTATTGGCTGAAACCGATGAAAATAGACGTGTTAGTCTAGCGCAGCAAATTAAACAATTGGTATTGCCAAGTGCAATGGGAGAAAGCTTCAAAGTCTTGGCATTCACAAAAAATAGACAAGTAAAATTAAATGGATTTAAAGAGCAAGATTTGACGCATAAGTTGTGAGTCTAACTTAGATAAATATGGATATTTTTCAAACAATCGTATTGGCACTGATTCAGGGATTAAGCGAATTTTTACCGATTTCATCTTCAGCGCATTTAATCCTAGTGCCTAAAGTAGTTGATTGGCCAGACCAAGGCTTGGCATTTGATGTCGTAGTGCATTTAGGTACATTAACGGCAGTTGTTTATTATTATCAGTCCAACATTAGAATACTGAGCAGTGATTTTTATACATCGATTATTCATAGGCGAAGTGTCGGTGAATCTAAATTGGCCTGGGGTGTTTTGTTGGGCACCATTCCAGTTGGCCTCACTGGCTTATTATTTAAAGACTATATTGCCCTAAATTTTCGATCGTTAGAGGTGATTACTTACACTACTTTAATATTTGGAATATTGCTCGGTATTGCCAGCTGGGTGAATCTAAAAAACACCAAGCCTAGAACGTTAATTAATTGGTTTGATGTGTTATTTGTTGGAATGATGCAAGTTTTGGCGCTGATTCCAGGTACTTCAAGATCTGGCATTACCATTACTGCAGGCCTATTGATTGGCTTGTCTAGACAAATGTCAATCCAGTTTGCGTTTTTATTGTCAATTCCTGTAATTACATTGGCATCGATGTTGATGTTGTTAGATTTATATAGCCAGCCTCAAATGGTTGATTGGATGTTATTAAGCTTAGGTTTTATAATTTCAGCATTAAGTGCGTATATCACCATTGTATTTTTTATTAAATTATTGGATAGCATTGGACTGATACCTTTTGTTATTTATCGACTTATTTTAGGAGTAATATTATTAACACTATAGTGCCGCAACCAATTTATCGTAAGGATTATCAGCCCAGTTCGTATTTAGTGCGTACAACTGATTTGAGTTTTGATTTATCCGAAGAGGAAACTTTGGTCGTGTCTAAAGTACATTACTATCGTAATTCAGCTTCAAGCCATAAAGACAATAGTTTGTTTTTAAATGGGATAAATTTAGAACTTATTGCTATTTCGATTGATGGTGAGCAGCCTAATTATCAACTACTTGAAGAAGGTTTGTCGCTAAGCGATCTAGCAGATGAGTTTATATTAGAAATCACCACACGTATTCACCCAGAGAAAAATACCAGTCTAAATGGCTTGTATCAATCCAGTGGTAATTTTTGTACTCAGTGTGAGGCGCATGGGTTTAGGCAGATCACTTATTATCTTGATAGACCAGATATTCTCAGTGTGTTTACCACACATATTAAGGCCAGCCCTGAGCGTTATCCAGTCTTGCTCAGTAATGGTAATTTAATTAAATCCAAACCTGGTCAAGTGACTTGGCACGATCCAAGTCTTAAGCCTTGTTATTTGTTTGCATTGGTGGCTGGTAGCTTTGCCGTATTGGAAGATACTTATACCACCATGAGCGGCAATGAAGTTGAGCTCAAGATTTATGTTGAGCCACACAATATTAACAAAACCCAGTTTGCAATGGATTCACTCAAGCGCTCATTTGCATGGGATGAAGATCGTTTTGGTCTTGAGTATGATTTAGATATTTATATGATTGTTGCGGTTGATGATTTCAACATGGGTGCAATGGAGAACAAAGGGCTTAATATTTTTAACTCTACTTATGTGCTTGCCAACCCTGAAACTGCAACAGACAAAGATTTTATCAATGTGGAAGCGGTTATTGGACATGAATATTTTCACAATTGGACAGGTAATCGTGTCACTTGCCAAGATTGGTTTCAACTTAGTTTAAAAGAAGGTTTAACCGTTTTTAGAGATCAGGAGTTCACTTCTGATTTGCATTCCAGAGCCATTAAACGTATTGAGGACGTCAATAGCTTACGCACTTTCCAATTTGCTGAAGATGCGGGACCAATGAAGCATCCAGTTAGACCTGAATCGTACATTGAAATGAATAACTTTTACACTTTTACTGTTTATGAAAAAGGCGCTGAAGTGATTCGTATGATGCACACTTTTTTAGGCGAAGAAGGGTTTCAGCAAGGCATGAGGCTTTATTTTGAGCGTCATGATGGGCAAGCCGTTACCATTGATGATTTTGTTAGTGCAATGAGTGATGCTAATGATTTTTATTTTGATGCATTTATGACTTGGTATTCTCAGCCTGGCACGCCTGAGGTAGAGGTTATAACAACATACGATGTTGATAAAAAGAACTATCAAGTTACCATTAAACAATTGGGGGAACACCTTTATTATTTTCCGATTCGTTACGGATTGTTAGATGTTGAGGGTGGTGAAATTGTTAATGATGTGCTGGTGTTGGATGAGAGGGAAAAAACTTATCAATTTAAAGGTTTGTTGCAAGAACCAATACCATCATGGCTTCGTGGATTTTCCGCGCCAATTAAACTCACCACAAGTTTAACCACTGAACAAAGAATATTTTTATGTGAGCACGATACCGATGCGTTTAGTCGTTGGGATAATTCTCAGGCACTATGGTTAGATTTAATTTTAAAACCTGACACCGCTGATGAAACAAAATTGTTTGATGCCTTTGAGAACATCCTTAATCAAGAAACGGATTATTCGCTAATGAGCGAAATGTTGACTCTGCCATCTGAGCGTTTCTTGCATTTGCAGGTTGATGAAATTAATGTGGCTGATATTCGACAAAAACGTGAAATTGTCATTGAGAAAATTATTCAGCGTTTTAAAAATTTGTTGCTAGACATTTATCATCAGCTCAATACTGACGATGTCTATGAATTAACGCCAAATGCAGTGGGTAAACGTTCACTCAAAAATACATGTTTGTATTATGTAACAAAAAGCGGTGAGTTCGATTTAGCCAATACCCAATTCAACTCAGCCAATTGCATGACTGACCGATTAAGCGCTTTTAATGCATTGCTTGCACTTGATAATATTCATCAAAGTAGTGCGGTTGAAGCCATGTTTGAACTGTACCAAACTGATGTTCAAGTAATGGATAAATGGTTTGCAGCACAAGCAAGCGCACCTGACAATACGATTGGTGATATTGAACAGTTAATGCAACACCCGTTATTTTCATTTAACACACCAAATCGTTTGCGTAGTGTGATTGGTGGTTTTACCCAAAATTTTAATCAATTTCACAATCAACAAGGTTATGAGCTTTTGACAGATATAATTATTAAGCTCAATACCTCTAATCCACAAATTGGTGCTCGATTAGTAAGTATTTACAATCATTGGAGGCGCTATACGCCAGCATTGCGCAGCTTACAAAAACAGCAATTAGAAACAATATTATCGACTAAAGGCTTGTCTAACGATATTTTTGAAATTGTACAAGCGGCCTTAAAATGAACATTCAAGATTTAAGTGCATTACTGATCGAGCAGTCACTTAGTATTTCAGTGGCAGAGTCTTGTACAGGCGGTAATCTATCATCTTTGTTAACCAGTATTTCTGGATCTTCTTCATATTTCGATCGAGCTTACATTACTTACAGTAATCAAGCAAAAATACAGATGTTGGATGTTAAGGTCTTGACCATAGAGAAATTTGGCGTAGTGAGTGAGCAAACAGCTGCTGAGATGGTACGCGGGGTGATTCACCATTCTCAGAGCGATGTTGCTGTTTCAATTACGGGTATTTCCGGCCCTACAGGTGAAACTAAAGACAAGCCAGTGGGCATGGTATGCTTTGGATTTTGTGTGAAGGGGTGCTATTTTTCTAATACACAATACTTTAAAGGCGATCGAGTGGCCGTGGTTGATAGCAGTGTTGATTTTGTTATTCAAACTTTAGTTAATGAACTATCCGCATAAGTTTAGTGTAGCGCCAATGATGGATTGGACCGATAGACATTGTCGATATTTTTATCGCCTTATGTCTAAGCGTGCGCAACTTTATACTGAAATGATTACCACCAAAGCTATTTTGCATGGTGATCAACAACGTTTGTTGGATTATTGCCAAGATGAACATCCGTTAGTTTTACAGCTTGGCGGTAGCGATATTCAAGAAATGGCGCAGTGCGCTAAAATTGCCCAAGAATGGAATTATGATGAGGTCAATATTAATGTTGGTTGCCCGTCAGATAGAGTGCAGTCAGGAAGTTTTGGTGCTTGCCTGATGAACACCCCTCAAGTAGTGGCAGATTGTGTTGGTGCAATGAAACAGGCGAGTGATTTACCGATTACGGTAAAATCACGCATCGGCGTAGATGATATGGAAAGCTATGAGGAGTTGTCTAATTTCATCTCAAAGGTTCAGCGTGCTGGTTGTGATACTTTTATTATTCATGCTAGAAAGGCTTGGCTTAAAGGTCTTAGTCCAAAAGAAAATCGTACCGTACCCCTACTTAATTACGACTGGGTATATCAGATTAAGCAAGATTTTCCTGAGCTGACTATCGGTATTAATGGTGGTATCAATCAGTTAGATGACGCGCTTAAGCATTTAGAGAGGATAGACAGTGTGATGTTGGGTCGGGCCATTTATCATCAGCCTTATTTACTAACACAGGTAGACAAGGAAATTTATCAGCAAAAGCCATCAACTTTAAGCCGAGAACAAGTATTATTAGACTTTATTGAGTATATGAAAGATCAAAGCAAGCAAGGTGTGCCGATTCGTTCAATGACTAGGCATATTTTGGGCTTATATCATGGACAACCCAATGCCAAAAAATTTAAACAATTATTAAGCGGAAAAGTGGTTGAATTAAAACATTTATATGAGTGGTTAGATTTTAAAAACTCGGAAGAAGGGCGTCTGAATGGCTAACGAGCGTTTCTTTGTCAGTGTGGATATAGGTAGTAGCAAGATTGTCATTTTACTTGCTGAAGAGGTAGAAGGTCGATTAAAGGTTTTTGGTCATGGTATTGGTCCCTCAGCTGGCGTAAAGAAAGGTTTGATTGTTGATGTTAAAAAAGCCAGTCAAGCCATTAAGGCAGTGGTCGAAAAAGCTTATAGCAGTTGCAATACTCGATTTCATTATGTCAGCGTTAATATTTCTGACCCACACTTGAGCGTTATTAATCGTGATGGCCAAGTTTTGATTTCAGACGGTATTATTACTGAAAAAGATGTTGATCTTGCTTTAAAGTCTGCCAAAGCTGTTATAACCTCACCCAATAAGCAAGTCATTGACACAGTCCCTAATCGATTTACTATTGACAAAGATCCAGTGACTCGTCAAGGTACTGATGTTGATAAACCTATTGGTTTAGAAGCAAAAACATTGGAAGCTAATACACACATTGTGATTGTGTCCAAGCAGGCTGTGAGCGCGGTTCAAAAAAGTATTGCTCAAAGTGATTTAGGATCTTCAAGTCCTGTGTTAAATTCGATGGCTGCCAGTGAACCGTATTTAAGTCAAGATGAAAAAGACAACGGTGTTTGTTTGGTTGATATTGGTGCAGGTGTGACTAATATTTCAGTTTTTACTAATGGGGGTATTACGTATAGTGAGGTTTTTAAGATGGGAGGTGATTATATTACTGAAGAAATTGCCTATGCATTTGACATACCCCTTACAGAAGCAGAGAGATTAAAAATACAATACGGTTATGCCCAGACTAAATTACTCAAGGGAGACAAGCTTATTCAATTTCAACCTATTGGACAGTGTGAGAAGCGTTATTTGTCTTATCACAGCTTGATTGAAGTCATTGAACAAACTTATTTAGAGTTATTTACATTAATCAAGCAAGCTTTAAAAATAGAAAAATTAGATCGTTCATTAAAATCGGGCTTTATTCTAACGGGTGGCGCTACTAAGATTCAAGGTTGTGATGCATTAATGCTGTCCACTTTCAGAATAAGATCTAAGCTAGGTCAGGTCGATATTGATAAGATTCAAGGTAGCGAAAAAATTATTTCAGATCCAATTTATGCTTGTGCATTAGGTTTGTTGTTATACGAACCTGATGAATCTTATTTGGAAGAACTGCAATCAGATAATAGATCTGGTTTAATAGGTAAAATCAAAGGCGGTTTATTTAAGTTTTAAAGTGATAAAATCACTACCTTATGATTAAACAAAGAACAATTAAGAAAGCCGTTAAGGCGCGTGGTATTGGTATCCATGGCGGAAACATAGTGAATATGACACTTATTCCAGCTGAGATTGATCATGGCGTGGTGTTTAAACGTATGGATGCTGGTGGGAAACTTGTAAGGGCGCATAATGCTTTTGTCAATGAGGTGGTGCTTTCGACTTGTCTTGAAAATCAAGGGGTTAAAGTTTCAACCATTGAGCATCTGATGAGTGCTCTTTCAGCATTGGGTATTGACAATGTATTGGTAGAGCTGGATTCGTTTGAAGTGCCTATTATGGATGGCTCATCCGCACCCTTTATTTTTTTAGTGCAATCTGCTGGTATTCTAGAGCAAAATGCACACAAGCTATTTTTTGTGATTCATGAGACAGTTCGAGTTGAAAACCAAGACTTGTGGGCGCAAGTTTCACCTTATGAAGGCTTTAAAGTAACACTTGAAATTGACTTTGATAACAAAAAAGTACAAGACAGTGGTCAAAAACTTAGTATTGATTTTGCCAAACAATCCTATCTAAAAGAGATTTCTCGCGCCAGAACGTTTGGTTATATGAAAGATGTAGAGACGATGCAACGACAAAATTTAGCACTTGGTGCTAGTATGGACAATGCTATTGCACTGAGTGATGATGACGTTCTCAATGAAGATGGAATGCGTTATCAAAATGAATTTGTTAAGCATAAGATCTTAGATATTGTGGGCGATTTGTACTTATTGGGCTCTAATTTAGTTGGCCATTATGAAGGCTATAAAGCAGGCCATTTACTCAATGATCAATTGTTATCAGAAATTCTTTCTAAACCAAATACTTGGTCGATTGAAACCTTTGAGACTAAAGATTCTCCGCTCCAATTCTACTCTGAAGACTGGCAAAATTCCTTATAAACTGACAATTTTGCTAAGCACACCTTAGGTATAATCTAAAGGTTTTTATTCTTGAAAGAAATAATGAAGTTAAATGGCGCTCAAATATTAGTACAGAGCCTTAAAAATGAAGGCGTAGATCATATTTTTGGGTATCCAGGTGGTGCCGTATTGCATATTTATGATGCATTAGGTGCGCAAGACGATATTAAGCATATTTTGGTTCGTCATGAACAGGGCGCTACACATGCAGCTGACGGCTATGCAAGAGCAAGTGGTAAGCCAGGTGTCGTATTAGTAACTTCAGGTCCGGGTATTACTAATGCGGTAACTGGTATTGCAACTGCACATATGGATTCTATTCCAATGGTGGTGATTTCTGGCCAAGTACCTTCGCCACTTATTGGTAACGATGCTTTTCAAGAGGTAGATGCAGTAGGTATCACTCGTTCATGTGTGAAACATAATTTTTTGATTAAAGACATTAATCAAATTTCTTTAACCATCAAAAAAGCATTTCATATTGCTAGCACTGGTCGTCCTGGGCCAGTACTCATTGATATTCCTAAAGACATTACCATTGCGCAAATTCAAGAGCCAAATTATATTGATACAGTTGATATGCGTTCGTACCAGCCAGTAGTTGATGCTGAGCCTAAGCAAATTATCAAAGCGGTAGAATTGATTTTATCAGCAAAGCAGCCGGTTATTTATGCAGGTGGCGGTTGTGTGATTGGCAATGCAGATCAGGAGCTCAGAGAATTTACTCGCCAACTTGGCTTTCCAATTACACAAACATTAATGGGCTTAGGCGCTTATCCAGCTAAGGGTGAGTTATTCATTGGCATGCTTGGTATGCATGGTACTTATGAAGCGAATATGACCATGCATGATTCAGACTGTGTGATTGCAGTGGGCGCAAGATTTGATGATAGAATTACTGCAAATATATCAAAATTTTGTCCAACGGCAAAAATTATTCATATTGATATTGACCCATCTTCTATTGGTAAGAATGTGGCTGTCAATGTACCACTTGTGGGTGAAGTTAAGTCGGTACTAAAAGATTTAATCCAAGCGTTGAAAGGCAAAAAAACAACTGATATTTCTGCTTGGTGGGCACAAATTAATGAATGGCGTGGTGTTGATTCATTAGCCTACCAAACTAAAGAAGGCGTGATTAAGCCACAAACTGTAATTGAGACATTGTACGAAGTGACTAAAGGTGAGGCGATTGTAACAAGTGATGTGGGCCAACACCAAATGTGGGCGGCACAATATTATCATTTTAATGAGCCACGTCGTTGGATCAATTCTGGCGGCTTAGGCACGATGGGTTTTGGTTTACCTGCGGCGATGGGCGCTAAATTAGCCAAGCCTGATAGAGATGTTGCCTGTGTGACAGGCGAGGGGAGTATTCAGATGATGTTGCAAGAGCTTTCAACTATGTTGCAATACAACACACCAGTGAAGATTATTAATCTTAACAATGGTTATTTAGGTATGGTGCGCCAGTGGCAAGAATTTTTTTATGAAAAACGCTATGCAATGTCATACATGGAAGCATTGCCTGATTTTGTTAAATTGGCAGAAAGTTATGGTCACATTGGTGTTAAGGTTGAGAGAGAAGAAGATCTTAAGCCGGCACTGATCGAAGCGTTTAAGCAAAAAGATCGTACAGTATTTTTAGACATTATTACAGATCCAAATGAAAACGTATTTCCAATGATTCCATCGGGCGCAGGCCATAACGAAATGTTATTGGCGGGGCGTGATGAAATGGCCTCAACCAATGATGAAGGATTAGATCAAGTATAATCATGAGGCACATTATTTCAGTTTTATTAGAAAATGAAGCAGGTGCTTTATCAAGAGTTTCAGGGCTTTTTTCGGCACGTGGTTTTAACATTGAGTCGTTAACGGTGGCGGCAACTAATGACGAGACACTTTCGCGTATGACTATTGTTAGTGTGGGCGATGATGGCATTATTGAACAAATTGTTAAGCAGTTAAACAAACTGATTGACGTCGTTAAAGTGACAGATTTGACCTCAATGGAGCATATTGAACGTGAGTTATTATTGGTTAAAATCGATGTTAATCCAGACACACAAGCAGACATTGATCGACAAATTGATAAATTTTCAGGCAAGATTATTGATGTATCGGAAGATACTTACTTGGTTGAGGTTGTAGGACAAAGTAAAAAAATTAATGAATTTTTAGGTTCGTTAGATGCCCTTAAGATTTTAGAAGTTTCAAGAACAGGCGTAACCGGCGTTTGTCAAAAAAGAGAAGGTTAATAATATAAAGAGGAAAAAATGAATAGATATTACGATAAAGATGCAGATTTAAACATTATTAAAGGCATGAAAGTTGCGATTATTGGTTATGGCTCACAAGGCCATGCTCATGCAAACAATTTGCAAGATTCTGGTGTAGAGGTTGTGGTCGGTTTACGTGCAGGCTCTAGCAGTGAGAAAAAAGCAACAGGCGCAGGCTTAACAGTTAAATCAATTGAGGCTGCAACAGCTTGGGCAGATCTAGTCATGGTCTTAGCACCTGATGAATTCCAATCTCAAATCTATACAGACAGCATTGAGCCAAATCTTAAAAATGGCGCAACATTAGCTTTCGCACATGGCTTGAACATTCATTATGAAATGATTAATCCAAGAGCTGATCTTAATGTGATTATGATCGCCCCTAAGGCGCCAGGCCACACAGTGCGTTCAGAGTTTGAAAAAGGCGGCGGTATTCCTGATTTAATCGCTGTACAACAAGATATATCTGGTACGGCAAAAGAGATTGCGCTGTCTTATGCATCAGCAATCGGTGGTGGTCGTACAGGCATCTTAGAAACTTCATTTAGAGAAGAAACAGAAACAGATTTATTTGGTGAGCAAGTAGTTCTGTGTGGCGGTACAACAGCACTAGTTCAGGCAGGTTTTGAGACATTAGTAGAAGCAGGTTACGAGCCAGAAATGGCGTATTTTGAGTGCTTGCATGAGTTAAAGTTGATTGTTGATTTGATGTATGAAGGCGGTATTGCTAACATGCGTTATTCAATTTCAAATACAGCAGAATATGGTGATGTAACACGTGGTCCACGTATTATCACTAACGATACTAAAGCTGAGATGAAGAAAATCCTAACAGAAATTCAAGATGGAACATTCGCTAAAGAATTTGTGGCAAATGTAGGTGAACTTCCTGCTCGTCGTGAAGTTCAACGCGAACATCAAATTGAGAAAGTAGGTGAGTCGCTTCGCTCGATGATGCCATGGATTAATAAGAATAAAATTGTTGATCAAGCCAAGAACTAATCATTCTGAATAAACGCCCAACTTAGTTGGGCGTTTTCATTTCTAAGGCGTTATAATTAAATTATGAATACGAGTAAAATGAAAAGAGGCGTCTATCTATTACCAAACATCTTAACAACCTTCGGGTTGTTTTCTGGTTTCTTTGCCATTATTCTAGCAACAAAAGGTCAGTATGCTGAATCAGCGATCGCTATCTTTATTGCTATGTTATGGGATGGCTTAGATGGGCGAGTAGCTCGATTAACCAATACTCAGAGTGAGTTTGGTGAGCAGTATGATTCTATGGCTGACATGGTGTCTTTTGGTGTGGCACCGGCACTGTTGATGTATTTTTACCTGTTTGAAGGTTTGGGTAAGATTGGTTGGATTGGTGCTTTTGTTTATGTCGCTGCCGGTTCACTGCGTTTGGCTCGCTTTAATACGCAAATCGGTGTTCAAGACAAGCGCTATTTCCAAGGACTACCTTCTCCAGCTGCCGCAGCACTTATTGCTGGCTTAGTATGGGCCAAAGAGATGATAGGCCCTAGTGTTTATGATGATCAATTTTTAGTTATCGGCTCATGGATTATTTTGGTTTCTGCCGGCATACTAATGGTGAGTAATGTTCGCTATTACAGTTTTAAAGAAATCAACTTTAAAGGTAGATCCTCTTTTAAATTACTGTTATTAGCAACTCTTATCATAATTGTTGTTTCGTTGTGGCCTAGCGCTATTTTGTTTATATTTTTCTTCGTTTATACATTATCAGGACTGGTATTAACAATGATCGAAGTAAGGAATAAACGCGCTTTAAAAAAACAAGCTAAGAAAGGCTCAAAATAATTTATAATTAGATTTATGAATTATTTGTCTAATTTTTATTTTCAAGACTACTTCGTAGACTTACAACGATTACTGCCGTAAGGCAGACATTAACTCGTGTGGCTTTTAAAGTCAACTACCAAACAATAGAATTAGAAAAAACATATATAAAGGAAACTTAAATGTCTGATAAATTAATTATTTTTGACACAACATTACGCGATGGAGAGCAATCACCAGGCGCTTCAATGACCAAAGACGAAAAGGTCCGTATTGCCAAAGTCTTGGAAAAAATGCGTGTTGATGTGATTGAAGCTGGTTTTGCTATTGCATCACCTGGTGATTTTGAAGCGGTTCAAGCTGTT
>JAUWPG010000076.1 GCA_030611725.1 Gammaproteobacteria bacterium | reverse complement strand
GAGCAATCGACCAATTCCAGTACCAATAAATACTTGAACTTTAAAGGGTAATCTGGCGCCTAATTTCATAAAGACAATGAGAATCCAAGTCGGTATAAATTTAGGATGATAAAAATTATGTTTATTCATTAAAATACTGTTTATGCCTTACATTAGCCAAAGATTTATTGACGATATACCGAATCAAATTGACATTGTTGATTTGATTAGTAAACGCTTACCGCTTAAAAAAACAGGCAGCGATTATCGAGCACCTTGTCCTTTTCATGGCGGTAAAAATAGCAACTTCGCCGTCAACAGCCACAAGCAATTTTATCACTGTTTTAAGTGTGGTGAGAGCGGTGGCGCGATTAGTTTTATCCAAAAATTTGATAATCTGGATTTTGTTGAGGCCATTGAGACCATTGCTAGTGAATTCGGGCTTAATATTGAATATGATAGTAACACCAAGCCGATCGACCCAAGGTTAGAGCGTTATCGAGCCTTATCACAAAAGATAGGTGATTTTTACATGCAACAACTTAGAAGCTCCCCAGCAAAAGAAAAAGCTGTGAGCTATGCTAAAAATAGAGGTATTAGCGGTGAAATTGCTAAGCGTTTTGAATTAGGCTTTGCTACGCCGAGCAAAAATGATCTATTACTTGCCTTTGAAAAAGATGAGCAAGCAACTATAGATTTAAAACTATTAGGATTAATTAAAACTGGCGAGTATGGCGATTATGATTTTTTTCGTGATCGCTTAATGTTCCCTATTCATAACAGCAAGGGCAATGTTATTGCTTTCGGAGGCAGGGCATTTGACAATAAAGCCAAAGCCAAATATTTAAACTCTTCAGAGAGTGCAATATTTTTTAAATCACGAGAACTTTATGGGCTTTACCATGCACGCAAGTACTCACGATCGATGGATTATATTTTGGTGGTTGAGGGGTATATGGATGTGGTGTCATTACATCAAGCAGGCGTAACCAAAGTAGTGGCAACATTGGGTACAGCAACCACACCAGATCATTTGCAAATACTGGCACGTACTACCAACACCATCGTTTTTTGCTTTGATGGCGATAATGCAGGACGAGCTGCTGCATGGAAGGCGTTAAAGGTAACTTTACCAATGATTAAGGCTGGCTTATTGGTTAAATTTTTATTTTTACCAGATGGCGAAGATCCCGACACGTTGGTTAAAAAAGAGTCAGCTAAAGTTTTTGAAAATCGGATTGATAAAGCGCATACTTTGTCAAAGTTTCTGTTTGATCATGTGAAGTCTGAGGTGGATTTTGACACGATTGAAGGTAAAACTTTATTTTTAGAAAAAGTGACACCACTCATCGGTCAAGTTAATTATGAAATATATCAACAGCAACTGATTGAAGGGGTTGCGCAAGTTGTTGGTCAAAGCATTGATCAGGTTAAAATCATTTTTAAACAACAAGAAAAACAAGTGCAAACCACTTCATTCGATGCAGTGCCAGTTATTGATAATGAGCCACCGATGTCTGATTTCTCTGATTTCTCGGATGATTATCAGGCACCAAGCCCAAAACCTCAAGAAAATAGTGCAGTTAAAGCGCTTATGTCTAGAATGATCAGCTTGTTGCTTAATTACCCATTCATTGCACACGACAATGATACGGTCGAGGTTAGAGTTGGGGCTCTTAAAAAAATCGATAAAAAGTTTAAGGTTTTGTTAGATTTGGTGCATACTGCTGAAATGGTTGAAAATGTTACTCAAGAGGAGTTACTCAAACCTTTCAAAAATAAACCAGGTGTTTATAATCGTTTACAACAGTTGCGTACATTGGTGCCATATTTGAGTGAAAATGAGGCAAATAATGAGTTTTTAGATGCTTTATTAAAGGTGGAACGCCAGCAAAGCAAGACCCAATCTTTGCTTATTAAAGATGAAAAAGAGTACGTTAAAAGCTTACAGTCAAGAAGAGGAAAGAAAAACTAATTTTTGGCCAGTAATTTAATTGACTGGTCACTGGTTAGGATATTTTCCATTGCATTTTTAAAGGCCATGGCCGCAGAGTTAGAGCCTTCACACTTATTTCTAACAGTAGGATCGTAATAGGTGTAACATTTTTTTGGATAATCTAATCTAACCGCCATGACATATTTTGGTTTTTTAACTGGCACAAAACCTGTAAAGAAAGTACGCTTAGCACCTTTTTTGTTATAACTTCCATCTACAACCATTTCAGCTGTACCTGTTTTACCTGCCACATTGTAACCTTTAATCCGTGCACGATAACCAGAGCCCTTCCAAGAAACTACGGCATCAAGTAAATCTGCAATTTTATCAGTCGTATTTTTACTGAATACTTGTATTGTTTCACCGAACGTATTGGAATTTTTAATTAATTTTAGAGGTGGAACTGCTCCTTCATTAGCAAACACTAAGTAGGCTCTAGCCAATTGCGCTAAATTTGTATTCATTGGCCCATATCCAAATGATAATGTACGTTTATCGGCCAAACCCCAGGACTCGAAGTGTCTTAATGTGCCAGAATTTTCAATACTTGGGATAATACCAAGTGGGCGGCCAAATCCGAGTTTATTCCATGTGTTATAAGTATCTTCTTTACTCAATTTTTCAGAGACTACAACAGTCCCTTGGTTGTGAGATTTTTGTAAGATCAGTTTCGCCGTCATGCAAGTGTAGTCACCTTGGCGTTTGACATATTTCATGCGCTTAGTCACATCAAAACATTCGTTTTCAGTGGCTTTAATTTTTCCTTGGTCGAGTGCTAAAAGCATGGTAAATGGCTTTATGGTTGAACCAGGTTCTAGTTTATCTAAAAGTACACGATTACGATAATGCTTAGGATTGTAAATGGTTTTGTCATTTGGGTCAGCGGCTGGATAATTGACCATAGCTAACACATCCCCATTTTTCGCTAGAATTATGGC
>JAUWPG010000002.1 GCA_030611725.1 Gammaproteobacteria bacterium | reverse complement strand
ATATTGAGCTAACATTAGGCTGTCTTAAAGGTAATCGTGTTAAGTGTTCGTTGCATGGATTTAGCTTTGATTTAGCTACTGGTGATAGCTCAGAGAAAGATGTGGACAACCTGCAAACTTACGCAGTCAAGCAAAAAAATAACGAAATTTATATAGAGGTTTAATCATGAGTAATGACTCTAAAGCATTAATGAAATCCATTATTCAACGTGTGGCAACTGGCCCGGATTTGAGTAAGGATATTGATTTTGAAGAAGCTAAAAATGGCATGCAAGCCATTTTGCGTGGTGAGATTGATGATGTTCAATCAGCTATTTTCTTAATTGCTTTGCGTATGAAGCGCGAAACAATGGAAGAAAACCAAGGAATTTTAGCAGCAATTCTAGCAGAAAGCGATCAGCAATCTGTTGATGTGGATCAGTTGGTAGACTTAGGTGATCCATATAGTGGCTACAATCGCTCTATTCCTATTTCATCTTTTTTATCCCCTGTTTTGGCCGAGTTAGGCTTGCCTACTGTTATCCACAGTCTGGATGCGCTTAGCCCTAAATTTGGCTTAACACATCGACATATTGTTCAAGCTTTAGGCTTGAGTGTTGATCATTCAACAGCAGATGCTAAAGCTCGATTAGAAGATGCTTCAATAGGTTGGAGTTATATTGACCAAGCAAGTTATTGCCAGGGTTTGCATAATATGGTTGGACTACGTGATCGAGTTATTAAGCGAACTGTTATTAATACAGTAGAGACGCTAATCGGTCCATTGCGTGGCAGAAAAACACACTCTATTTTGGGCTATGTACACAAGCCTTATCCGCCGATCTATGCTGAATTAGTTAAATCATCTGGTATCGACAGTGCGTTATTGGTGCGCGGTGTTGAAGGTGGTGTTATTCCATCGCTTCGTCAAAAAGGTTTAATGATCTCTTACGAGGGAAACATTGAGAAAGACCGAGTGGATATCGAGCCTAGATCTTTAGGTATTGAGCAAGATATGCGTGCGATTTCATTTCCGCCTGAAATGGATGTGCATAATGATATTTCTGCGTTAGCAGATTATACGGTCAAGCTAGGAAAGGCCGCCCTTTCAGGAGAGCGAGGTATGTTTTATGACGGCCTTGTGTTGTCTGCTAGTTTGGTACTTTGGCACACTAAAAAAGCAAACTCTCTTGTTGATGCTGCAGGATTAGTGCGTGCAGTGCTTGATTCTGGTAAAGTGCTTAATCGCCTTAAATAATTCCTACTATTCAAGGGTTTTACTTTGCTTGAAATACTTTTTATTCAGAGTCAAAAATCTATATCTAAAAATAAATTTTATTTTTTAAATTTACTTGAAAACATTCACGTATAGATTGGTATAGTCGTTAAAAAATAATCAATCAAATGCTTGCCGTTATTAATGACAACCGAGCCATGTTAATCTCGATATTAATTATTGGATCTGGTGAATTATTATTTAAGGAAAATAACAAATAATGAAGCAAAATAACCCTTTTTTATCAAAAGTCTTTTTTTGACAAGATTGTTGTTATTTTTAAGCGTAATATACTGAATAAACATTAGGGAGAGTGAGCGTTGACAACTACATCAGAACTGATTTTTAATTTAATGCCAACTTTGTTTGTTTGGCTATTGGGAATTGTATTTACTATTATCGTAGTGACATTTATTTTTGATATTAGTCAAAGTAAAAATGCCATCTTAAAAAACTATCCTGTTGTTGGGCATTTTCGTTACTTGTTTAGCAATTTAGGAGAGTTTTTTCGTCAATATTTCTTTGCTATGGACCGCGAAGAAATGCCATTTAATCGTGCTGAGCGCCAGTGGATAGATCGTGCCTCTAGTGATAAAGACAACACGATTGCCTTTGGATCGACAAAAAATCTTAATATACCTGGCTCGATTATTTTTATTAACTGCTCTTTTCCGATGCTTGATAGTGATGCAGTGAAAACCAGAACCGTGACTATTGGTGAAGATTATAGTAAGTATCCTTATGCCGCTAAATCAATTTTCAATATCTCAGGCATGAGTTATGGTGCAATTTCTAAGCCTGCGGTGCTAGCATTGTCTGGTGGTGCAAAAAAAGCAGATTGCTGGATGAATACAGGTGAGGGCGGGTTAAGTCCTTATCATCTCAAAGGTGGCGGGGATTTGGTGTTTCAAATTGGCACAGCTAAATACGGCGTAAGAAATGATGATGGTAGTTTGAATGATCAAAAATTGGCTGATGTTGCTCAACATGATCAAGTGAAAATGTTTGAAATTAAAATATCACAAGGTGCCAAACCAGGAAAAGGTGGTATTTTACCGGGTGTTAAGGTAACGACTGAAATTTCAAATATTAGAGGCATACCAAAAGGTGTAGATTCAATTTCCCCAAATCGTCATATTGAGGTGTCAAATGCCAGTGAGTTGCTCGATATGATTAATCATGTCCGAGATATTACTGAGAAGCCTGTTGGTTTTAAGACGGTTATTGGCCATATAAGATGGCTAGAAGATTTATTGGTTGAAGTTAATAAGCGTGGAGTGGAATTTGCACCTGATTTTATTACGGTTGATGGTGGTGATGGTGGTTCAGGTGCGGCACCGATGGCACTAATGGATAACGTTGGTCTACCACTTAAAGAGGCATTGCCACTAGTGGTAGATAAAATCATGCAATGTGGTTTAGAAGACAGGATTAAAGTGATTGCTTCTGGCAAGATGATTACACCGTCAGATGTGGCTTGGGCAATTTGTGCAGGTGCTGATTTTGTCACATCAGCGCGCGGATTTATGTTTTCTATTGGTTGTATTCAATCACTAAAGTGCAATAAAAACACTTGCCCAACCGGTATTACCACGCATAATAAACGCCTGCAAAAAGGGCTAAATCCAGAAAGTAAAATAGTTAAAGTTGAAAATTATGTTAATAACATAACTAAAGCAGTAGAAGTAATTGCGCACTCGTGTGGCGTTAGAGAAGTACGCCTCTTAAATCGAATGCACGTTAGAATTGTGCAACCTAATGGTAAGTCCATCCCTATGAATGAATTGTATTCGCTGTGTGTTGAAGGAGAAGATTAATGAAGGCATCAGACCTATTTGTAAAAGCGTTAGAAAATGAAGGTGTAGAGTATATTTTTGGTATTCCTGGTGAAGAAAATCTGGATTTCTTAGATTCAGTACGCAGATCAAAAATTAAATTTATTTTGACGCGTCATGAACAAGCAGCGGCTTTTATGGCAGCTACTTATGGCCGTCTAACAGGTAGGGCTGGCGTATGTTTAGCGACTTTAGGTCCGGGCGCAACTAATTTAGTAACCGCTATTGCTTATGCACAACTTGGCGGAATGCCAATGGTGGTAATTACAGGGCAAAAACCAATTAAAGAAAGTTTACAAGGGAAATTCCAAATCCTAGATATTGTTAGAATGATGGAGCCTTTGGTTAAAGATTCTGACCAGATTGTTTATGGAAGGCAAATTCCTTCATTGGTACGCGGTGCATTTCGTATTGCAGAAGAGGAGCGTCCAGGTGCCGTGCATCTAGAATTGCCAGAAGATATTGCCAGTGAAGAAGTGGCAGATGATAGTGTCTTTCCTAGGCAAGCGATCCACCGGGTATTCGCCAGTGAGCGCGCAATTAAAAAGGCAGTCAAAGTTATTGAAGCTGCTAAAAGACCGTTGTTATTGGTAGGTGCAGGTGCTAACCGCAAGCGTATTAGGCAGCCACTGTCTGATTTTGTTAACAAAACAGGTATTATGTTTTTTAATACTCAAATGGGTAAAGGTGTATTGAGTGGCGATGATTCACATTTTATTGGAACAGCTGCATTTTCTTCGAAAGACTATGTGCACGAGGCTATTAAGAAAGCAGATTTAATCATTAATGTAGGTCATGATATTATTGAAAAGCCACCATTTATCATGAAAGGTAATGAGCAAAAAGTGATTCACGTTAACTTTCATTCGGCACAAATTAAAGATATTTATTATCCACAGGTTGAGGTGGTTGGTAATATTTCCAATTCAATGGACCGAATCAATGAGGCTCTAAACGAATGTTATGCTTGTAATCGAGAATGGATAGAGCCGATTCGTGAAAAAATTCGAAAAGCTATTCATTCCTTGGATGATGATGCATCCTTTCCAATGTTGCCACAACGCGTGGTGGCAGATGTTAGAAAAGTGCTTAAAGATGATGGTATTGTTACACTAGATAATGGCATGTTTAAACTTTGGTTTGCCAGACATTATCACGCACATCAGCCAAACACTCTGTTGTTGGATAATGCATTGGCAACCATGGGTGCTGGCTTACCATCTGCGATGGCCTGTGCTCTTATGTATCCAGAGCGTCAAGTAGTGGCAGTGTGTGGTGATGGTGGTTTTATGATGAACTCTCAAGAATTAGAAACAGCGGTTAGGCTTAAGCTTAATTTAATTACTATTATTTTTAATGATAGTGGGTATGGCATGATTAAATGGAAGCAAGCAGGGCAGGGGCTACCTAATTTTGCCCTAGAGTTCAATAATCCAGATTTTGTTATGTATGCAAATAGCTATGGTGCTACTGGGCACAGAATATCTTCTAGTGAGGAACTTATTCCTACTATGAAAAAAGCATTTGCTGATGGTGGGGTGCACGTGATTGATTTACCGATTGATTACTCTCAAAATACCAAAACACTTCTGGATGATTTAAAACAATTTAATAACTAGGCTAAATATGTCAAATTTATTACAGGTTAAGCAAGCTTACACGGGTGAAGTATTAAAAGAGCTAGAAATGCATAACAGCGTCCAAGTGGATCAAATGTTGTCTCGTGCAGAAAAGCGACACCTTCAAGGTGCACTACCAATTCATGAGCGCATTAATATTCTAAGAAAGTTGGCTACTTTAGTGGCCAATGAACATGAGCAGTTTTCACAACTCATTGCTAACGAAGGCGGCAAGCCAATCCGTGATGCTCGTGTTGAGGTAACGCGCGCAGTCAGTGGTATTCATATTGCCATTGCTGAGATTCAAAGCGTCAAAGGTGTTGAAGTACCAATGGATTTAAGTGCTGCGGGTAGTGGCCGTAAAGCTTTTACAATTTTAGAGCCTATTGGTGTAGTGGTAGCAGTGAGTGCTTTTAATCATCCGCTGAATTTAGCCATTCATCAGGTTATTCCAGCAGTGGCAGCAGGCTGTCCAGTGATTATTAAGCCAGCAGCAGTCACACCTTTATCGACATTACGTCTAGTAGAGCTTATTTTACAAGCCGGTTTGCCAGAAGGCTGGGCTCAGGTTGCACTTACCGATAGAGAAAATTCTGAAAAATTAGTCACAGACTCACGCGTTGCTTTTTTTAGTTTTATTGGTTCTGCCAAAGTAGGCTGGTATCTTAAATCAAAGCTTGCACCTGGCACACGTTGTGCGCTAGAGCATGGTGGCGTAGCGCCACTTATCTTTGATCAGTATGCCGATGAAGAAAGTTTTGTTAATGGCGTGGTTAAGGCGAGCATGTATCATTCTGGCCAAGTTTGTGTGTCTGTTCAACGTGTTTATGTACCACAAGGTCGAGCGGGGGAATTGGCACAAAAAATTGCTAATATAGCCGCCAAACAAGTAGTTGGTGATGCAATCAATGAAGACAGTGATTTAGGGCCGCTTATCCTACCAAAAGAGACTGATAGAATAGAGTCGTGGGTTAATGAGGCAGTTGCAGAGGGTGCCCAAGTAATTGTAGGGGGTAAGCGAATTAACGAAGTTAGTTATGAACCAACTGTCTTACTCAATCCATCTAAAACATCCAAAGTATCCACCAGTGAAATTTTTGGCCCTGTTGTCTGTGTGTATGGTTATCAAAATATTGATGATGCGATCTCAGATGCTAATAGTCTAGACGTATCATTCCAGGCGGCTGTGTTTAGTGATGATATATCCAAAGCAATGGATATTGCTAAGAGACTAGAAGCTTCAGCAGTAATGATTAATGATTACACAACTTTCAGAGTAGATTGGATGCCATTTGCAGGGCGTAAACATTCAGGATATGGTATTGGTGGTATTGGCTACAGCATGAAAGATATGCTTGAACACAAAATGCTAGTGATTAAAGATTAGCTCTTAAATTGGTGATTATATAGCGAGGCATATTCACCTTTTTGATCTAACAGTTCTTGGTGAGATCCTTGCTCAATGATATCACCTTGATGTAGAACAACAATCCTATCAGCCTTTTGAATAGTGCTTAATCTGTGCGCAATGATAATGGTGGTTCGATCTTTTTGCATTTTATCAATGGCGGCTTGCACTTGTTTTTCAGTGGCAGAATCGAGTGCTGAAGTGGCCTCATCTAAGATTAAAATTGGGCTATCTTTGGCAATCGCTCTGGCAATGGCTAAACGTTGGCGTTGACCACCAGAAAGTTTGGTACCATCTTCACCAATTTCAGTATTAAAGCCATCTTCCATTTTTTCAATAAATTGAGAGGCATTAGAAACATCGGCAGCGTGCCTAATTTTTTTATCACTCATCATTTCTATTTGACCCAGTGCAATATTATTTTTGACTGTGTCATTAAATAAACGTACATTTTGATCAACAAAAGAGATTTGAGAGCGCAGTGAATCAATATCAAACTCGTTAATATTGACCCCATCAATGGTAATAGATCCTTGTGTTGGGCTGTAAAAACGAGCAATTAGTTGAATAATGGTGGTTTTTCCACTACCAGTAGAACCGACCAAGGCAATTGTTTCACCTGGCAAGATGTTTAAGTTGATATTATTTAAAACTGTTGTGTCGTTAGAGTAGTCAAAAGAAACGTCTTTGAATTCAATTGCACCTTTAGATTTTTTTAGTTTTTTTCTGCCCTTGTTGTGCTCTTCATTTTCATCAATGAGTCCAAATACACTTTCACCTGCAGCCATTGCAGTTTGTAATGGTTTATTGATATTAACCAAGCTTTTAGCGGGTTTAACCAGCATGCCCATGGCGGTAAAGAAAGACAAGAACTCACCTGCGCTCATATCGAGCAGGGTGGATGAGAAATACACCACACTGCCTAAAGAAAGGCCAATAAGAATATTTACAAAGCCTGTATTAAACGCGCTAGTCATATCAACTTTGAAGCGCTGCTGACGAATATTATTAATGAGATTGGTAAATTTATGACTTTCTTGATCCTGCGCATGATAAATCTTAATCAATGAAGAGCCGGAAATATTTTCATCTAATAAATGTGTCATCTTACCCATGGAATTCTGCACTTCTTGTGAAGATCTGCGCATACGGTTTGATGAGAGTTTAACGGCTAAATAAACCAAAGGTAGTAAGATCAGTAGCGTTAAGCTAAGCTGCCAATTTTTGTAAAATAAATAGCCCACTAAGATGATAACGGCTATGGATGACTTGATAAAATCTAGCCAAATATTTGAAGCAGCAGCTGCGATTTGCTCGACATCAAAAGTAAGTTTAGACAGGGTTTTTCCGGTAGGGTGTTGATCAAAATACGATTTGGGAAGTTTTAGTAATTTGGCAAACATGTCCACACGTAAATCCATAATGACTTTATTAGATACCCAAGAACTGGTAGCGGTAGAGGTCATGGCAAAGATAGAGCTTAATACAATGACGCCAAATAAAGCTAAAGCATAAATTAAAGCAGTTTGTTGATCAGGCTCTACAGTAAATAATTCATCAATAATACGGCCGGTAATTTCAGGAATAGAGCTTTCTAATGCAGTTGCGAACACCATCATTACCGAGGTAAAGACAAGCTTACCGACATGCGCTTTGAGATAAAAAAACAAGCGTGAGAAGAATTGTTTGTATTGCATTAGCAGTTGCTATGATTTAATACGCCCATATTCTACACAGTTTTGTGTATCATAACCATTTCAACTTTGTTAGTTTTCAATGACAACAAAATATATCTTTATTACCGGTGGTGTTGTTTCTTCACTAGGTAAAGGAATTGCTTCAGCCTCTCTCGCCTCTCTCTTAGAATCTCGCGGACTTAACGTCACCATGCTTAAGTTGGATCCGTATATTAACGTTGATCCTGGCACCATGAGTCCATTCCAACATGGCGAGGTATTTGTGACCAATGATGGTGCAGAAACTGACTTAGATTTAGGGCATTACGAGCGTTTTTTACGTAAAAAATTAGGTAAGAAAAATAACTTTACCGCGGGGCGCGTATATGGAAATGTTATTGAACGTGAACGTCGTGGTGATTATTTAGGCGCGACAGTGCAGATTATTCCACACATCACCAATGAGATAAAACGCTTAACGTATAAAGGTGCAGAAGGGACTGACGTTGCTTTAGTCGAAATTGGCGGTACAGCTGGTGATATTGAATCTTTGCCATTTATGGAGGCTATTAGACAAATTGGTCTAGAAATTGGTCGTGAAAACACTTTGTTTATACATTTGACATTATTGCCTTATATAAAGGTAGCAGGCGAGTTAAAAACCAAGCCAACACAGCACTCGGTGAAAGAGCTTAGGGGGATTGGTATTCAGCCTGATATTTTGATTTGTCGATCAGAATATCCATTGCCAGATGCAGAGCGTGCAAAGATTGCCTTGTTTACCAACGTGCCAGAAGGTTCTGTCTTTACCTCTCTAGATGTTGATACCATTTATAAAGTACCACGTGCTTTGCATGACCAAGGTTTAGACGATGTGGTGGTGCAAAAATTAAATCTTAATTGCAAACCAACTGATTTGAGAGAGTGGGATTGTGTTGTTGATAAATTAAACAATCCTAAGTCTAGTGTTGATATTGCCATGGTGGGGAAATACACAGACTTAACTGAGGCTTATAAATCCTTATCTGAAGCATTGTTACATGCAGGTATTAATACAGGTACTAAAGTTAATATTCATTATTTTGATTCTGAAGAAATTGAGAAAAACGGTACTGATTGTTTAAGTGAGATGAGTGCAATATTGGTGCCGGGTGGTTTTGGTAATCGCGGTGTTGAAGGTAAGATTGCAACTGTGCAATTTGCACGTGAAAACAAGGTTCCTTATTTGGGTATTTGTTTGGGCATGCAAGTAGCAGTGATTGAATACGCCAGAAACATGGCGGGCATGGTAGAGGCTAATAGTACAGAATTTAACGAAGACACACCTTATCCAGTGCTTGGTTTAATTACTGAATGGCAAGATGATGATGGCTCTATGCAGACTCGTGATGCAGATTCTGATTTAGGTGGCACTATGCGCCTTGGTGGCCAAGAGTGCGTGCTGGTCGATGGCACGAAGTCAAGAGAAATTTATGGAAAAGATGTGATCACCGAACGTCATCGCCATCGTTATGAAGTTAACAATACTTTGATTGGAAAATTACAAGAGGCTGGTTTAGTGATTTCAGGAAGGTCGATTGATGACACATTAGTGGAAATGGTTGAAGTTGAAGACCACCCTTGGTTTGTGGCCTGTCAATTCCATCCAGAATTTACCTCAACACCCCGTGATGGTCACCCACTATTTGAAGGCTTTATTGAGGCTGCCAACAAAGCCCACAATTTGATTTTATCCTCTTAGTGTTTAGAGTTGTTTTAAGTCACTGGGGAAAAGACAGTTTTACCCAACACTTTAAAGCAGCCATTCAAGCACTTGAGTTGGGTGTGCTTCCATTAGAAAGATGCTGTAATCATAGTGCAATTATTGACAAAGACTCGATCGATGTAATGATTTTATCTAGCTCAGCGGACAACAAAACGATTCAACTAAAGATTGGCGTTTTCTTTTGCGAGGTATTATCAGGTTGCGCCTGTAGTGATGATCCATCCCAAGCCATGATCCATGAAAACTCATATTGTGAATTACTGGTAGAGATTGATCGAGCCAATGCGCAGGTAGAATTTAATTACGCTTCTTTCGCTTCTTAATAAACTTCATCAAGCGACGCTTTTTAGTCACTTGACGTGCGTTGAGTTCATTTTTATTGTCTTTAAACGGATTTTCCCCACTCTTATATTCGATCCTAAGCGGTGTATTAGTCAGCTTAAGTGCATTGATAAAGAAATTCTTTAAATAGCGATCATAAGCATTGGGTACGTTTTGAAGGTGATTACCATGAAAGGTAAGTGTCGGTGGAAATACATCTGTTTGGTTAACGTATTTAATTTTAAGACGCCTACCTTTTACTGGCGGCGGCTGATGACCCGTATTGGCACTTTCTAAAATCTTATTGAGTGTTGCTGTGGAATGCTGTGAACTGGCATTGGTATAGGACTTGATGATTGGTGCGAAAAGTTTACCAACCCCTGATCCGTGTAATGCCGAAATATAATGCACACTGGCATAATTAACAAACGATAACTTAACATCAAGCTTGCGCTTAACTTCAGACTTTTGATATTCATCTAATCCGTCCCATTTGTTAATTACAATCAGTAATGCTCGACCTTTTTCGGCAATCATACCAAGCAGGGTAGCATCTTGTTCAGTTACACCTTCACGAGCATCTAATACTAAAATCACAACATGTGACCGATCAAGTGCATCAATGGCTTTAATGATTGAGAATATTTCAATTTTTTCGTGAGTAGAGCGCTTGCGACGAATGCCTGCGGTGTCAATCAGTGTATATTTTTGCCCTTCACGCTCAAATGGAATGTAGATGCTATCGCGAGTTGTGCCTGGCATATCAATTGCTAAGACGCGCTCTTCGCCTAAAATTCGATTGATCAAAGTTGATTTTCCAACATTAGGTCTGCCCAATACAGCAACAGCAATACCCTTAACTTCCTCCTCTTCCTCAATGGTTGCTTGAGGTAATAATGGCAGAGTTTGATCGATTAGCTCCTCAATTCCTTGACCATGTTCTGCAGAAATCAGTCTTGGTTCACCCAGGCCTAATTCGTAAAACTCAGCAGCCATGACTTCATCTAAGCCTTCTGCCTTATTACAAACTAAAATAATATCTTTTTTAAGTCGTCTTAGTCGTGAAGCAATTTCCCGGTCTAATCCAATTGCACCATCTCTGGCGCTAACAATAAAATAAATGACATCAGACTCTTCAAGAGCGTTAAGTACTTGATTTTGGATACCACTGTCAATAATATTGTCATCGCCCGTTAGACCGCCTGTATCAATAATAGTAACAAAAGTTTCACTGTCATCATCCAATAAGATTTCAGCATATTGACGATCTCTCGTTAAACCTTCAAAATCAGACACCAAAGCTTGGCGCGATTTACTTAAGCGATTAAAGAGTGTCGACTTGCCAACATTTGGGCGTCCAACAAGAGAGATAATAGGTAAGCTCACAAATGTGAAATAATCAGTTAAGGTCGTTCAGTTTGATTTGAATTAAACTTCGCAATTCTGAATCACCTGATAATTGCCCTAAGGCTAATTGGTAGTATTTTTTGGCAGAGTCAACCTTGTTTTGTGAAAGATAAATATCACCCCTAGCATGATTGTATAAACTGGAAAACTCTAAGTTTTCATTTATACCAAGTATTGACAAAGCTTGGTCATGTTTATTAATTTCTAGATAAATCGCGGCCGACCTTAATTTGGCTGTATGAGAGATGAATTCATTTTCAATACTCAATAATAATGATAATTGATCAAGCGCTTGTTGATAGTTGCCTTGATTCACTGCGTGTTTGGCTGCCATTAAAATCGCTTGCTGTGTGTAGCCACTGTCTGCATGTTGTTCTTTCAATGTTATTAAAGCTTGTGTATTGCCTGGATTTTTAACCACGGATAAGTAGTTTGAACGTGCATCAATCGATTGTTCGTATTGGTAGTTTTTGTAATAATCCAGCCCCCAAATTGAACCCAAGCCTATGCCAATACCAACAATAATCTGCATGCTATTCTCTTTAAGCCACTTTTTAATTTGTTCGGCTTGTTCGTCTTCAGTTTTTCCGACTTCAATAAAATTTTTCATACTTTTTCTCTTAATTTTTAAAATACTTAATTACTTCATCTAGGCTCATGGCTTGTTGTAAACCCTGGCCTTTGAGTGGTTTGATACTAATCTGGTTATTGCTCATCTCTTCTTCACCCAAAATTAATGCAAAATCAGCATTGGCTTTATCTGCTTTTTTGAATTGCGCTTTAAAACTACCTAAAGTGATGTCATTATAAAGTATTGCTTCAGGCAATGCATGATGCAGTTGTGTGGCAACTTGCATAGATCTAAGCTGGGCATCATCACCCAATATGACTAAATAAATTGATAAAGGTGGTTCGCTCAGTGTGATCTCTTGCGCTTCTAGTAATAAAATTAAACGCTCTAACCCTAATGCAAATCCAACAGCAGGGGTTGGCTTGCCACCCATTTTTTCAACCAATCCATCATAACGACCGCCAGCACAGATGGTACCTTGCGAGCCTAGATCTGTTGTTGTCCATTCAAACACAGTGCGATTATAGTAATCCAAGCCTCTGACCAATCGTGTATTGATTACATAAGGAATGTTTAAGTAGTCTAAGTATGCTTTAAATTCATCAAAGTGTTTACTAGATTCATCATCTAGATAATCCATGAGTTTGGGTGCGGCGTTAATCAAAGACTGCATGTCTTTATTTTTACTGTCTAGAATTCTTAATGGGTTGGTCGATAAGCGCCTTGTTGAATCTTCATCCAGTTGATCTTTATGCTGGGTAAAGTAATCAGTCAGTAAAAATCGATAGTTAGCTCTTGCCTCGGATGAGCCCAAAGTATTGATTTCTAACGTGATATTTTTTAAACCTAGGTTTTGCCATAATGAGTATGTCATTACCATTAATTCGGCATCTATCTTAGCATTATCAGCACCAAATACTTCAACACCAACTTGGTGGAATTGACGGTAACGACCTTTTTGTGGGCGCTCATGTCTGAACATAGCGCCTTGGTAGAAGACTTTTTGAATACCTTCTCTAGGCAGATTATGTTCAATCATGGCGCGTACACAACCTGCAGTGCCTTCTGGTCTCAAGCTTAGACTCTCACCATTAGATTCTTGCCAAGAATACATTTCTTTCTCAACAATGTCTGTGGCTTCGCCAATTGCACGACAAAAAGTATCGGTTTTTTCAACGATGGGTGTACGAATATTTTTAAAACCATAAGACAGAAACAAATTAAAAATTGTTTTTTCTAACGACAACCACAAAGCAGAATCTTTGGGGAGTAGGTCGTTCATTCCGCGTATGGCTTGAATTTTATTACTCATATTTTTTTAAATCTAGAGAATTTTCAAGTATTTTACACCGCTTAGATGAATGCTGAGAAGCGCCATTAATTTATTCATTGGAAATACCACTAGGAACATGGCCTGTTGGAACGTATTGAGAGGCTGATTTACAGTGTAAATGTTGATCATCAAAGAAAATATCTGCACTAAATTCTTTTAAGAAAATGCCTTTATCAAGTCCACCTAAAAAGAAAGATTCGTCAATACGAATACCCCATTTTCTCATGGTATGAATCACACGCTTGTGTGAAGGCGCTGATCGGGCAGTGACCAGTGCCGTTCTAATTGGATTATTTTCTACTGGAAAGGCTGATTGGATTTTGTGCAGAGATTTTAGAAAACATTTAAATGGCCCAGCTTTAAGCTCAACATTGGCTGATTTTTTTTCGTTCTCTTCAAAAGCCTCAATACCTTTTTCTTGATAGATTTTTTCAGCTTCGTCTGAAAAGATTACTGCGTCACCATCAAAAGCAATACGCAGTTGTGTTTTGTGTGAGTGATTTGAGCCAGAACCTACAATAGAGGCGGCGGCAAAACCAGATTCTAAGGCTTTTTGTACATCTTGATAGTTGCTAGATAAAAATAAGTCTGCCTCAAAAGCGCCTACTAAGGAATGAGTGCTTTCTCCACGAGTAAAGGCTGCTCGTGAGATGTTAAGGCCATAATGTTCGATTGAATTAAAAATACGTAAACCAGTATCAGCACTATTACGAGAAAGTAAAATCACATCAATTGGGTTTTGCTTGGTATTCAAGTTGAGTAATTTTTTTACCAGTGTGAATCCAACACCAGGTTGTAAAATCACTTCTTCATTTTTTTCCTGATGTTTGGCGTAAGCTTCAACGCCATGTTCTTTGAATATCTGATGAGATTCATCGAGATCAAACAAAGCCCTTGATGAGATTGCGATGACTAATTTATTTTTTGCATCTGCAGCTACGCTATCTGCCATGACTTCCCTTGGTATTTATTTAAGCAATAATCCAGCCATCTTTCGATAAATGTATTAAGTTCCCATTGTATATTCATATCGCTACATTGTGCTAGATATGGATGTGCACTGTTTAATGTAGTTTCATTGCAGACTGAAATTACTTCTAAGAGGTGTGCATCGAAGTAGATTTTAAATTTAATATCTGGTCGATTGATTAATCCGTTGGGTGAATCAAGTTGATGAGTAAGAATAAATGTGCCAGTATAAGGCGTACGCTGTTCAACAAACAGATATAAATCGCTTTCAGTTTTATGCTTAATCACACTGTTATAGTTTGTTTCTTTTAACAAAGGAATTAGCTTTAAAATTTTTTGATAATTAAGCTCAAACAATTGCGAAACTTGGCCGTAAGTTCTAGGCTGTTGTTGAGTGTATAAAGATTTGAGAAATGTGTCTTCTATAGCCATTGTGTGTAGTAATCTAATCGACCATTATCTTTAAGTGTGTAATAATTAAAACCAATCCTGCTTTCATTATTAAATTGTAAGGCTGTTGATGGGCATGAAATAACTCTTAAGTTATTTTTCTTAAATTCAGCTGCTTCATGAGCATGACCAAATAGGATTGCTTGTATTTTAGGGTATTTATCGAGTACCTTGAACAGATCTTTTGGATTTTCTAAAGAGAGCGTATCGTCCCAGCTGCTGTTCATTGGTATGACGGGATGGTGTAAGACTACTAAATTATATTTAGCATTAGAATTTTTAAGACGCTTATCTAAATCAGTCAACGCTTCCTGAGTTAAGTAACCACTGGTTTTGTCAGCTTGAACTGAGTCAACACTAATAATTTCCCACGGCCCTAATGTGAACTGGTTAAATAAATTTTTTTTAAAGACGGCGCTAAGGTTGTCAGCATTATCATGATTGCCTGATATGATAAAAATATCTGTTTGAATAGGTGCAAGAATGTGTTTTAATACTTCATACGATTTCATTGTACCATTGTGTGCCAAATCTCCACTAATGATTAGAGCATCGCTACTAACAGTCGTTATTTCTTTGATAATATTTGTTAGATTCTGATGAGTATTAACCCCCATTGATTGTTCAGTATCGTCAATATGACAATCACTAATTTGAATAAGATGATTCATACAGTGCTAACAAATTTCACACGTTTACTCACACCTGTTAATAACTCGTAGCTGATTGTATTACTGTGTCTTGCTACTGTTTCAACTCGGAGTTTCTTGTCACCCCATAATATGGCGTTATCTCCAATGCTAACTTGCGCATTTCCAATATCGACACAAATAAGATCCATTGATACGCGACCTACTAACGAACATAAGGTATTGTTAACTAGCACTGGTGTGCCATTTTTAGCATGTCTGGGGTAGCCATCACCATAGCCAATACCAATAATAGCCAATCTGGTTTTTTGATCCGCCATCCAAGTTGCGCCATAGCCCACTGACTCACCAGTACGGACAGTTTTAATCGACATTACTGGTGCTGATAGTTGCATCACAGGCCTAAGATCAACAGTGTCATTTTCAAATGGTGAGGCGCCATAGAGCATAATGCCAGGGCGTACAAAATCAAAGATCGATTTTGATTGAGAAAGGATGGCTGCAGAGTTTGCCATAGAGCGATTTTTTTCATGACTTGTTAGTTCGTTAAAGTGATTGAGTTGTGTTGCGTTCATTGGATGGTTGATCTCGTCGGCACAGGCAAAATGACTCATTACACATTCGATTTTAATCAGTGGATTGGTCTGTAAACTTAAGAGGCAATCAGTATATTCTTGGTTTGATAATCCTAAGCGATGCATGCCAGTATCGACCTTGAGCCAGACACTGATTTTATTCTGAGTTTGTACAAGTGGCGCAATTTGTGTGGGGTGATGTACAACAATTTGGCAGTTAAGTTCGATTGCTTTTTGCAGATCATCCATTGAATAGATGCCAGATAAAAGCAAAATTGGTTTATTGGTTTTTGCCCTTAATTTTTCCACTTCTACCAATTCGCTCACTGCTAACAGATCAGATCCATCAATTAAGGGTTGTATTAATTCAAGGTGATGTCCGTATGCATCAGCCTTAACCATTGAAACAACTTTTGCTTTTGATGCAAAATTGTTGACGATTGATAAGTTATGGACAAGTGCAGATTGTGAGATTGAGGCAATAGCGTGCATGGTTATGCCTGGGCCAATAAGTTAGAAAGGTTCTTTATCAAAATTGGCCATATTATTTAAATAGGCAGCATCCATTTGTTCGTCAGGCATACCTTGAAACTGATCTTCATTGGCAAGGTCTTCAAAACGTGCATATTCGCCAACGAAAGTTAGTTTAATGCTTCCTGTTGGTCCATTCCTGTGTTTGGCAATTTTTAAATCAGCTTTGCCCTCCTCTTCTGGGTTGGAATAAGAGTCATCATGATATTGTTGGTCACGATAAATAAAAGCAATAATGTCAGCATCTTGCTCGATTGAGCCAGATTCACGCAAATCAGCCATTTGTGGCATACGACCTTTGCCAGCCTTAGGGCGTGATTCAACACCACGATTAAGTTGTGACAGAGCAATTACTGGTACGTTAATTTCTTTAGCAAGCGCTTTGAGCGAGCGAGTGATTTCTGAGATTTCTTGCACTCTATTTTCACTCTTTCCATGTACTGTCATCAGTTGTAAGTAGTCCACCATGATCAACGATAATTCAGGATATTTTCGCTTAAGACGACGACATTTTGCACGTATTTCTGTTGGGGTGATTGATGGGGTTTCGTCAATTAACACTACATTTTCTTCTAAGGCGCGTACCGCATGATTAAAACTATTCCAATCAGTTTCAGTCATAGAGCCATCGCGTAACTTTGAACCACCAATATGTCCAAATGAAGAAATCATACGTAGTACTAATTGCTCAGTCGGCATTTCTAAACTAAAAACTGCGACTGGTTTAGGGTTACTGCTACTAATAGCAACATGTTCAACCAAGTTCATGGCAAAGGCGGTCTTGCCCATTGAAGGGCGTCCTGCGACAATAATTAGATCACCATTTTGTAAACCTGAAGTAAGCTTGTCTAATTCTGAAAATCCAGTTTCTAATCCAGTAATACCAGTTGTTTCTTGCATTTCATGAACGCGGTTTACTACATCTTTAATAATGTCTTTAACATTGACAACGTCTTGCTTTCCTCTGGTGACTTGCTCGGCAATTTCAAATATTTTTTTCTCAGAAAGGTCAATTAATTCTTGCACTTCCATATCTTTAGGATAATATGCGGTATCGGCAATTTCGTGACTAACGTTAATCAATTGTCTATAAACAGAAAGTTCACGCACGTGTTTTGCGTAGGCTTCAATATTTGAAATACTGGGTGTATTTTCTGCTATTTGTGCCAGATAAGCAAAACCACCAATGGTTTCTTCGTTGTTATTTTTTTTAACCTGCTCTTTGACTGTTAAGATATCGGCAGGATTATTGTGCTCTAAAAGTAGAGCAATGGCATTAAAAATAATGCGGTGTGAGGCGTTGTAAAAATCGACCTCAACTAAAATATCAGCGATACGATCCCAGGCATCATTATGTAATAACAAACCACCGAGTACAGATTGCTCTGATTCTAGTGAATTTGGCGGTATGTTAGCGTTTTTAATGTCCATGTGTGTTATTTAAATAATAAAAAACCCTCTCTCGAGGGTTTTAATTTTAACGCAATTTTTAAGTAAAAAGACTAGTTATTCTTCATCTTTTGAAGCTTCAACCACAACTTTAATATCTACGTTAATATCTGTGTATAAAGTAACACTAATATCATATTCTCCAACATAACGAATTGCTTCTGGCATGTTGATATCACGTTTTTCAACTTCATGACCACTGGCTGCTAAATTTGCAACAATATCAGCTGTACCGATAGAGCCAAATAACTTGCCTTCATCGCTTGCATTTGCTGTAATACTGCAAACAACACCTGACATAGAATCGGCTTTTACTTGTGTGTTTTTAACTGTTTCGGCTTCTTTTGCTTGCAAATCAGCTTTGATGGTCTCAAACTCAGCCTTGTTGGCAGTTGTTGCCGGCTTTGCCTTGCCTTGCGGGATTAAAAAGTTACGAGCATAACCTGATTTAACGTTGGCTAAATCACCTAAGTTACCTAATTTTTGGATTTTTTCTAATAAAATTACTTGCATGATTAACTCCTATTTCTTGTGCTTATCAGTGTAAGGAATCAATGCTAAAAATCTAGCCCTTTTGATTGCAGTCGTTAACTGACGCTGGAATTTAGCGCTAGTAGCTGTCATTCTTGATGGAGTAATCTTGCCACTTTCATCAATATTTTTTAACAAAACATCCACTTCTTTGTAGTCAATCTCTTTAACGCCTGCTGCCGTAAAACGACAAAAATTGCTAATCTTAATTTGAGGTCTACGTTTTCTCTTTTGTTGCTTAGCCATAATAATCTCCTATCTCTTAACCTGTTTTTTATCTTCGTCTTTAGCAGTCATCATAACTGAAGCCTCGGTGATCGCTTCTTTTTTAGAAATAATTAAATTTCTTAAAACAGCATCGTTAAAACGGAAATTATAATTTAGCTTATCAAGGGTTTCTTGACCACACTCAATGTTCATCATTAAGTAGTGTGCTTTATAAATTTTATCGATTGGATAAGCCAGGTGTTTACGACCCCAGTCTTCTTCACGGTGGATAATACCGCCGTCAGCAGTAATCATTTCTTTGTATTTGTCCATCATTGTACCAACCTGTGATGATTGATCTGGATGCACAATAAGTGTAATCTCATAATGTCTCATGAGTGCTTTCTCCTTATGGTTATTAAAATAGCTTGCCACACCATGTGATCAAGCAAGGGAAGTCGATATTTTATACTAGTTAGGTTGTTGATACTACTTTATAGCATGAAAAATCCTTTTACTAAAATATTTTGTTAAAATTAACCCAAAGATTGATTGGGTGTTGATTTTCAATGCAAAAAAATAACATTATAAAATGGCTTAAAGGTTTAGCATTATTAAGCGTTATCGTTTTTTTTGTGTATGTGAATTATTTGAATAATATGGTTAAAGATGCGTTTGCAAGACCACTTGATCCAGCGCATTCTACGTTGTTATTAGAGCAACATCCGAAAGTATTAATCAATATGTTATTAGTGGTGGAGGACCAATTATTTTTTGAACATAGGGGTGTAGATTTTAAAGAGATTGTTAGGGTTTTACGAGACTATTGGTTTTACGATAAGCCGATAAGAGGAGCGAGCACATTAACTCAGCAATTGATTAAAAATACTTTGTTGACCAGAAAAAAAACAATTCAGCGTAAGTTTAACGAAGCACTGATGGCATTATTGTTAGAGACGTCTTTCGACAAAGAATTTATTTTGAATCGTTATATGAACACGGTGTATTTAGGCCAACAAGGTGATCAGGCAATTTATGGTTTTGCTAATGCGGCACAGTTTTATTTTCATAAGTCAATTGATGCGTTATCAGATAAGGAAATGGCAACATTGGTTGCCCTGGTAAAAGGTCCAAGTTATTATCATCCGATTAAACAGGCTAAAAGATTGGCTAAACGTCGACAATTAGTTTTGTTGTTAAACAAAAAGTTTAAGAAAATTGTAAAATAACTAAATGCCAACTATTCTTGCCATTGATACCTGTACTGAAGTTTGTTCAGTGAGTTTGCTTGCGAATGACGTTAAGATTAATCGTTTTGTTAAAGACATAATAAAAAGCTCAGGCCTGATTTTGCCATTGTGTGATGAAGTGCTTAAAGAGGCGGGTATTACAGCAGCAGATTTAGATGGGATTGTTTACACCAGAGGCCCAGGCGCGTTCACTGGAGTGCGAATGTGTATAGGTGTGGTACAAGGCATGTCGTTGGCACATAATATTCCAACCATGGGTTTTTCAACTCTCGAAGTAATAGGGTTTGGTGCAGCTAAAAAATACAATTCTGATTATATTGCTGTGGCACTTGATGCGCGGATGGGTGAGGTTTATTGGGGTGTGTATCTAAACCAACAGCTTAACAATGAAAGCCTCAAAAGTCCGATTGATGTTGATGTATTAAATCATAATTTTATTGGTGTAGGTACGGGCTGGGCTAGTTATGAAAGTGAACTTTCTAGGCAAACTGGTATCGATCATTACGTGGCAGATTTTCACCCTAAGGCCGAAAATTTAATTGATCTATATTTAAATCGTATTAAAAATAATAACGGTTTTGATGATAAACTGTCGCTACCGACTTATTTACGTAATAATGTGGCGCATAAGTCGATAAAATAGAGTTTTTTAATTTTTTATAGGGTTAAATGTATGTGGAAATGGATTCAGGCATTTGCCTCACCACAAAATTTTTATCGAATTAGTGAAAAAATTATCCCTTGGTTTTGGTACCCGTTTATCGCTCTAACACTTGTTGGTTTGTATTGGGCTTTAATTGTATCACCAGCTGATTACCAGCAAGGCGAGAGTGTGCGTATTATGTATGTGCATGTGCCCGCTGCCTGGATGAGTTTATTTATTTATGTGGTGATGGCTACTGCTGGCGGTATTGGTCTTATTTGGCAAATCAAGTTGGCCAATGTGGTGGCTTCAGTTTCTGCACCAATTGGCGCAGCATTTACTTTTTTGGCGTTGGTTACAGGTGCAGTTTGGGGTAAGCCAATGTGGGGTACTTGGTGGGTATGGGATGCGCGTTTAACTTCTGAGTTAATTTTGTTGTTTTTATACTTGGCTTATATATCACTAAACAATGCATTTGACAATCCAAAAACTGCTTCAAAAGCATCTTCTGTTTTGGCTATTGTTGGTTTGGTCAATATTCCCATTATTTATTACTCAGTAGAATGGTGGAACAGTTTGCATCAAGGCTCGTCCGTGAGTGTGACCAAAGTTTCTATGCAAATAGATATGTTTTACGCGTTACTGCTAATTAGTTTTGCTTTTAAGTTTTTGTATGGTACGCTAGTGTTAATGCGTGCTAGAGATGAAATCTTGGTAAGAGAGCAAAATTCACGCTGGGTTAAGGAAATTGTGATGGAGGGTGATAAGTAATGGAACTTTTGACTTTATTATCATTTGATAAATATGCTTACTATATATGGTTTTCGTATTTTATAACTTTTTTAGTAATTGCTATTTTATTTATTAGAACCCGTTCAATTCACAAAAAAGCAATAACCCAGTTACGTATTAAATATTCAAGAAAATCATGAGAGATTATTATGACTAAACGGCAAAATAGAATGGTCTTTGTTGCCCTGCTAGTGGCAGGTGCGGTGTTGGCAGCGACTTTATTGTTTCAAGCATTAGGTAGCAATACTAATTATTTTTATTCCCCGACTGAAGTGACTGAAGGCAAGGCGCCTATTGGAAAAAGTTTTCGTCTTGGTGGTTTGGTAGGTAATGGTAGTGTTAAGCGTAAGGACATGACGGTGAATTTTGATGTAACTGACAATAAAAACAAATTCAACATTCAATATACCGGTATCTTGCCAGACCTATTTAGAGAAGGCCAAGGTATTATCACCACAGGATCACTAGTCAATGGTACATTTGTAGCAACGGAAGTGCTCGCCAAGCATGATGAAAATTACATGCCACCTGAGGTAGCCGATGCTTTAAAGAAGGCAGAGAAACAGAAGTAATGAGCTGGAAAAACGAGACACTAGCATTAATTAATAAGTTAAAAGTATTGGTAAATTCTAGTAAAAAGTTTTTACCTTTGATTTTGTTTGTTGTATTGGCCTGGTTTTTACTAGAGGGCCTGGGAAAAGATCCTAAAAAACTGCCTTCACCACTCATTGGTAAAAGTTTTCCAAACCTGGAAGTTGAAGATTTTCATTCTGGTGAGAAATATTTCACTCAAAACAAGCTTAATAATAAAATATCACTGGTGAATGTTTGGGCATCTTGGTGTCTCACTTGTCATGCAGAACATAAAATGTTAATCAAAATAGCCAAAACCAATACAGTGCAAATGGTTGGTATTAATTATAAAGACAAAAAAAAATTGAGTAGCTGTGTTAGGGCGGATCGGGATCACACTAATTTTGGCGATTGTTTTTTAAGCATGCTTGGCAATCCATTTGATTTTGTTATCTTTGATGAGCTGGGAAGTTTGGGCTTAGAGTTGGGCGTATATAGAGTTCCTGAGACTTTTTTAGTTGATGACAAAGGCGTGATTGTATTTAAACACCTTGGCGAAGTTACGCCCAATGTCTGGCAAAACGAAATACTGCCATTAATTAATAAGTTAAAAATATTAGCAAATTCTAATAATTAGAATTTTTATTTTTTTTCTAAAATCTATTGACAGCAAAGGTTTTTGATGGATAATTCATTGAAAGCTTTATTGAAAAAGTTTACAATTTTCAATTAAGAGAATAAAATTTATCACACAGGAGAGTAAAGTATGAACAAATCAGATTTAGTAGCAGTAATTGCAGAAACTTCAGGTTTAACAAAAGCAGATGCGGCTCGCGCATTAGACGCAACAACAGGTGCAATCACTGGTGCTTTAGCAGGTGGTGATAACGTAGCAATTACAGGCTTCGGTAGCTTTTTAGTAAGAGACCGTGCAGCACGCACTGGTCGTAACCCACAAACAGGTGCAGCAATCCAAATTAAAGCATCTAAAGTGCCAGCATTTAAAGCAGGTAAATTACTTAAAGAATCAGTTAATAAATAGATTTACTTAAGTATAATATGCCCGTTGCTTAGGTCAAGTGCCGGGCATAGTTTTTTTGGGCGATTAGCTCAGTTGGGAGAGCATCGCCCTTACAAGGCGAGGGTCACTGGTTCAAGCCCAGTATCGCCCACCAAAAAAACTTTTCGGTCCGGTAGCTCAGCTGGTTAGAGTGCCTGCCTGTCACGCAGGATGTCGAGGGTTCAAATCCCTTCCGGATCGCCACATTCTTTGCAAACATTGCAAAACTAAAAAGGTAGCCAATTGGCTACCTTTTTTTATTCTATTTTTTTATTTTCTGAAAAATTACACAAAGTAAGAAAGATATAGAGAATAGATTGTCAATAAGAGGAATTCGTTGACGATAATTAAAACTTGTTTTTTTGTCACGAAATTCTCTGAATGGTCACGAGTGAAGACCTTATCCAATCAGCCATAACTTTTCTTATTATGGATTTTGATTAATTTAATCAAAATCAAATTAAGTTCATCGCACAAAGCCACGCGAGTGTGCAAGTTTTTTCGTTTATAATTCTTGTTTTTTATTAACCAATGGTTTTAGTGCGTAAGCAAGACACCATCTAAAAAAATATTATGATATTGAATTCAATTAAGCAAAATTCTAAAGGCCTAGTTACTTATGTGATTGTTGGCTTAATTTCACTCACCTTTATTGTCACTGCACTCTATGGTATTGACTTCAGTGGTTCGTCCAACGCTGTTGCAATTGTCAATGATGATGAAATTTCTAAAGATGCTTTTTTATCAGAATTTAACAATAACAAAAGACGATTACAAGAAAAGTTGGCTGAAAAATATACTCCAGAATACGATAATGCATTGAAGCAATCGACCATTAATACAATGATCGATCGTCGTTTGTTAGGTCAGCTAGCTAATGAATTGGGTCATGCAACAATAAATGAAGAGCTACAAGTGTTAATTCGATCGAATGATATATTTAAAGTGGATGGTAAATTTTCTTTAGAGGCATATAAAAGGATACTAAGACTTAATGGCTATAATAATACTCAATATGAGGCAATTAAGTTAGACGAACTCAATCAAGCGCAGATTAAATACAACTTGCTAGATTCTGCTTTTGTGACGCCTTCTGCGTTAAAAAAAATACATGAATTAAACAGTCAACAACGTCAGTTTAATTATCTTAAGTTAAGTGCTGATCAATACACAAGCAAGGTTAAGGTAGACGAAAAGAGTGTTAGGGGGTATTACGACAAACAAACAAAGTTATTTTTTGAACCACAAAAAATTAAGGTAGATTTTATAGAGCTATCATTAAATAAAATTGCCAAAGACATTGAGGTTGATGACGATAAGTTGTTTAATTTTTACGAAGATGAAAAAGAGCGTTTTACCACTGAAGAAGAACGCCAGGCTCAACATATTTTAGTAAAGTCCGAGCAACAAGCCAGTGAAATTGTTGACTTATTGAAGCAAGGAGGGGATTTTGAAAAATTAGCAGCACAGTATTCCCAAGATGATGATTCAAAAGACAATGGCGGTGGTTTGGGCTTCTTTACTTTAGGTGTGATGATGCCTGAATTTGAAGCTAAAGTGTTTAGTATGCAAGTAGGGGAGGTGAGTGCACCAGTTAAAACTGAATTTGGTTATCATGTAATTAAGCTTAATGATATTCAAGCAGGCATCGTTAAGTCATTCGATACAGTACGCACTGATTTGGTTAAACTTTATACACAACGCGCTGCACAAAAGTTACTTTATAGTTTAACTGAACAGCTTACCAATTTGACTTATGAAGCTAGTTTAGAAGAGGCAGCCGATCAAATGAGTTTAAAACTCGATAGCTCTGAATTCTTTACTCGAGATTCAACACAGTATGAAGCAAAATTTATCGCTACTGCTTATAGTAATGCAGTACTAAACGAAGGTCTAAATTCTGAATTGATTGAGCTTTCTAAAGATAAGTTTGTGGTGTTAAGGGTTAAAGATAAATTAGCACAAAGACAAAAATTATTTGACGAGGTTAAGGGTGAAATTAATACACATTTAACAACCTTATTAACAAAAACTTTTGTTGATAAGGTTGCCAATAAAATTTCAGATTTACTTAAGAAAGGCGATGCTAAGTCTGCACAAGTATTAATAGATAAAAACCAACTTAAGTGGCAAAAAGTTGGTTGGATTAGGCGAGACTCTAAAAAGGCAAATGCAGTAATTATCAATAAAGTCTTTGCTTTACCGAAGCCAAACAGTGGCACTGTTTACAGCACTCAAAGTCTAGATAAACGACATGCGCTTGTTCTTCAGCTTTCAGCAGTTAAAGCCTCTAATGATATGCCTAGTGCTCCATTGGAAAGCACGTTGTTAAGTTTTGAATCTGATGAAATGTTTAAAAGTATTTTGGCAACATTACGACAAAATTCTGATATACAAGAGTTTATAGAGCGTTAATTAACTCAGTATATTCCATAAAAAAAGCCCTGTTTTATTGACAGGGCTTTTTTCTGTAGGTTTATTAATTATCAATCAGGACCTTTGTCGTAAAAATTGTAACCAGAATCAATGTAAGTGATCTCACCAGTGATACCAGAGGCTAGATCTGAACATAAGAATGCTGCCGCATTTCCTACCTCTTCCGTGGTGACGTTGCGCTTTAAAGCAGAGCTGTCAGCAGCATAATCTAGCAATTTACCAAAGTCCTTAATACCAGAGGCGGCCAAAGTTTTGATTGGCCCGGCAGAGACAGCATTAACACGAATGCCTTTTTCAGGGCCCATAGCCGCTGCCATATAACGCACATTAGCTTCAAGAGAAGCTTTGGCTACACCCATGACGTTGTAATTAGGAATTGCACGAATTGCACCTAAATAACTCACAGTGAGTAATGCGCCATTTTCGTTTAGCATTGGATTCGCCGCTTTTGCTAAAGCAGTAAAACTGTAAGAACTGATATCATGCGCCGTAGCAAAGTTTTCACGCGTGGTGGCTTCGATGTAATTACCATCAAGTGCTTCGCGTGGGGCAAAAGCCACTGAATGTACCAGGATATCAAAATTATCCCAATGTTTTTTTAATTCTATAAAGGCAGCATTGATACTCTCATCTGTGCCTACATCACAAGGAATAACAATATCAGAATTACACACAGCCGCACATTTATCAACGCGTTTTTTTAATTTTTCATTTTGATAAGTTAGTGCAATTTCACAGCCTTGTTTGGCCATTGATTCAGCAATACCCCAAGCAATAGAACGATTTGACGCTACACCCACAATAAGTGCTTTTTTCCCAGTTAAAAAACCCATAAGACTCCTTAAGTATTTATAATTAATGTGATGTCAAATTATAAACATATAAAACTTTTGGTATGGATTTTTTTACCATTACTCAGCGCTTGTACTGAGCCTTGGAACAACCCTTATTCAGATTCAGAGCGTCTTGATAATACACTGTATAGTTCGTTTTCTGCCCGTCCTAAGCATTTAGATCCGGCTCGCTCTTATTCATCCAATGAGTGGACGTTTATTCAGTCGGTGTATGAGACACCATTACAATATCATTACTTAAAGCGCCCTTACAGCCTGATTCCTGGCGTATTGTCAAAGATGCCAGAAGTTCATTATTACAATGACCAAGATCAAGAAATACCATCCAAAGATCGACAATTTTCCGCTTATTCTGAATACATCTTGCAAATTAAACCAGGAGTCATGTATCAAAAACACCCGGCTTTTGTTAAAGAAAATCTTTCCCTAGACGAAGACCAACTAAACAAGATTAATAATTTGAGTGACTTTTCTCAAGTGGCAACAAAAGAGTTGTCAGCTGGTGATTTTGTACATCAAATCAAGCGCTTAGCCAATCCTAAATTACACTCGCCAATTTTGAGTTTAATGAGTGAGATGATTGTGGGTCTGGGGGAGCTGAATACAGAATTAAAAGCAGTGAAAGGTGGATTGGATTTAACCCAGTATCAAATATCTGGTGTTAAGGTATTGGACAAACATCGTTATTCAATTAGAGTGAATGGCGTACAAGAGCAGTTCTTGTATTGGTTGGCGATGCCATTTTTTACTGCCGTGCCACCAGAAGCCGATGTGTTTTATGCACAACAAGGATTGATTGATAAAAACATTATCTTAGATTGGTATCCAATTGGAACAGGTCCTTTCCAGTTGACGGTTAACAATCCAAATAAAGAAATGATTCTAAAGAAAAACCTTGATTTTCATGATGAGTATTACCCTGTTGTTGGGGAAGATAGCGACGCTGCTAACAAACTATTAGTAGACCAAGGTAAAAAGCTGCCATTTTTAGATAAAGTGCATTTTTTACTAGAAAAAGAAACCACGCCTTATTGGAATAAGTTTTTACAAGGTTACTATGATCAATCGGGCATTGCTTCAGATAACTTTGATCAAGCTATTGAAGTTAAAGTAAAGGGTCATACAGTTTTAGCGCCACGAATGCACGAGAAAAACATCCGTCTTTTAACCAGTAACAGTACCAGTGTGTATTACACGGCTTTTAATATGTTGGATTCAATTGTTGGTGGTTATACTGAAGCTTCAAAAAATCTCAGGCAAGCAATATCAATTGCCATTAATGAGGAAGAATACATTTCAATCTTTAGAAACGGTCGAGGTAGCGCAGCACACGGACCGATTCCTGCAGGTATTTTTGGCGCGGTTAATGATTACAATCCATTTGTTTATAACGAACTTAATAAACGTAAGGATATTTCACAAGCAAAAGCATTATTGGTAAGTGCTGGCTATATGGATGGTGTTGATCCGGTAACGAAAAAACCATTAGTATTGTATTTTGACACCACATCCGGTAGTGCTGAAGATCAGCCTAGGCTTGATTGGATTCGCAAGCAATTTAAAAAAATTGGTATTCAACTGGTGATTAGATCCAGCAGTTATAATCGTTTGCAAGATAAGATGAGTAAAGGTCAAACCCAGCTTTTTGAACTGGGCTGGAATGCGGATTACCCTGATCCAGAAAATTTCTTATTTTTACTGTATGGCAAGAACTCTAAGGTAGAAACAGGTGGCGAGAATGGAGCAAACTATCAAAATTCTGAATATGACAAACTTTTTGAAAAAATGAAAAACATGCCAAATTCTGCTGAGCGCCAAGTAATTATCGATAAAATGGTGACGATTTTGCGTGAGGATGCGCCTTGGATTTGGGGTTTTATTCCAAAATCTTATGGTCTTTATCACCAATGGTTAACCAATTCAAAACCGCATGCAATGGCAAGAAATACACTCAAATATCTACGCATAAATCCTGAACTTAGAGATCAGTTCCGCAATCAGTATAACCAAGTAGTTTGGTGGCCAATGCTTGTTTTGTTACTGATTTTGGCTGGCCTTATATATCGATTTAGACGTTCATAATGATGATTAAAACTAGGCACTATTTTATAGTCACTTTGTTGTTGATTATATTTGATCAAATAACAAAACTATTGATTTATGGCTATATCTTGCCCAACAACTCTATTGTTATTAATGATTATTTTAGTTTGACCCATGTTCACAATTCTGGCGCCGCCTTTAGTTTTTTAGCAGATCAATCAGGGTGGCAAAAATATTTTCTCTCTGGTGTTTCTATTATTGTTAGTGTTGTGATTATCATTTGGATGCGACGACTAGCAATAACGCAAGTGTTAAAACTGAGCGCTTTGTCAATATTATTGGCTGGCGCCATCGGCAACTTGATTGATCGTTTGACTTTAGGTTTTGTGATTGATTTTATTGACCTGCACTACCAAACGTTTTATTGGCCAGTTTTTAACGTGGCAGATATCTTAATTAGTGTTGGTGTGGTATTGCTTTTATTTTCTGATATGAAAAAAACATGAGTGATTGTTTGGTGATTGGCGGCGGTATTATTGGCATGATGAGTGCCCGTATGTTATCAATGTCAGGCGCTAAGGTGACTTTGTTAGATCAGCGCGAGTGTGGTCGTGAATCATCTTGGGCTGGTGGTGGCATTATTAGCCCGCTTTATCCTTGGCAATACGATGACTTGACCAATGAGTTGAGTTTTGAATCTCAGGCTATTTATGAAGCGTTGTGTGATGATTTACATCACTCCAGTGGTGTTGATCCACAGTATCAGAAATCGGGCTTGTTAATGATGGATGAGTTTGAAACGCCTGAAGCCAAGGCATGGATGGAGCGCTATCAGATTAATTATAAAAATCACACTGATGGTGCATTGTTCCCTCAGGTTGCCAGCATTAGAAATCCTAGATTACTACAAGCACTGAAATTAGACATTTTAAAAAGAGGCGTCAAAATTGTCGAGCACACACAAGTTGATGGCTTGATTGAAAAATCTTGCAAGGTGTTAGGCGTACGCACCCAGAAAGGTGATTTTTTTACAGACAATGTTATTACTTGTGCTGGCGCTTGGAGTGGGGAATTATTAGATATTCAAGACAGTATTTTTCCAGTAAAGGGGCAAATGATTCTACTTAAGGCAAAAGTTAGAGACGTTAAGCACATTGTTCTTGATCAAGGTCGTTATATTATTCCTAGGGCCGATGGTAGAATATTGATTGGTTCAACCATGGAAGACGTGGGCTTTGATCGTTCAACAGATAGATTGACCAAAGCATCGTTGCATGAATTTGTATCTGAGCGGTTTCCGGCATTATCAAGCGTTAAAGTTGAACATCATTGGTCTGGCTTTAGGCCAGCAAGTAGATCCGGCAAGATTATGCTAGGTAGAAGTAAGAAGTATGATAATTTATTTATCAATACCGGACATTTTCGTAATGGGCTTAATATGGCGCCTGCAAGTGCCCACAGAATAACAAAATTAGTTAATGAATAAAAACCACTTATTTTTAATAGCTTTATGTTTAAGCACGTTAGTAAATGCAGAGTTATTTAAGATTTCGCATTCAGGCGTTAGACTGCATGACAATTCCCAGATATGGCCTTGTATTGTTGATGTTCAATCTAAATTAATGTGGGAAGTAAAAACCAACACCGAGGGATTACAAAGCAGTCAAAATACATACACTTGGTTTGACGGTGAATCTGGTATTGAAAATGGTGAATATAGTCGTAATTGTAACTGGGGTCAGGGTTGTAATACCCAATCATTTATCATGGCTTTGAATACTACTAATTTATGCCAATCATCTGACTGGCGCCTACCGAGTGAGAGCGAGTTAAGATCGTTGTTGGTTTATAACGACAATAATCCACTTGTCGATACCCGATATTTTCCCAATACAAGATCAAGTCTTTATTGGACTTCTACAACAAGTCGACAAAATACAGATATAGCAATTGATGTTCCATTTTTTTATGGTGGTACTCGTGGTAGTGGTAAGTCATTTGATTCACATGTACGTGGTGTTAGTAGCCTACCTTAGACAAGCATGCTAACAAGAGAAATAGACCCTATTTTATTTGAGTCTTACTCAGAAGATATTCCTATTTTTTTAAAGAAAATTTATGCTGCTAGAGGTATAGTAGAAGCGCAACTGTCTCTTGCATTGGCAAATTTATTAAAACCTAACTTTCCAGAACTAGACAAAGCGCTGTCTTTATTAGAGCGAGCACTAACTGAGCAAAAGCGTATTTTAATTGTGGGTGATTTTGATGCCGATGGCGCAACTGCGAGTGTAGTGGCAATGAAATCATTGCGCATGATGGGTGCCAAGCAAGTAGATTTTTTAGTGCCAAACCGTTTTGAGCATGGTTATGGCCTTAGCCCAGAAATTGTTACTCTTGCGATTAAAGATAAACAACCTGATTTAATCATTACAGTGGATAACGGTATTTCTAGTTTTGATGGCACCAAGTTGGCCAAAAAATCAGGCATTGATGTTATTATTACTGATCATCACTTACCAGGTGACACATTACCGATGGCTGATGCGATTATCAATCCAAATCTTAAAGGCTGTGATTTTCCGAGTAAAAACTTAGCGGGTGTTGGCGTATGTTTTTATTTGTTTTCATCTTTAAAAACCCACCTTCAGAAGAGTAATTATTATGCGGATAACAATATTCCATTGCCAGATTTACGCACCGTGTTAGATTTAGTGGCGCTTGGCACTGTGGCCGATGTGGTTAGACTCGATCAAAATAACCGAATATTAATTTCAGAAGGGATTAAACATATTCGTGCTAAGCAGTGCGCACCTGGTATTTTAGCCTTATTGGAAATATCCAATAGAAGTGCAGAGACATTACAGGCTTCTGATTTAGGTTTCTCTGTTGCGCCAAGACTGAATGCAGCTGGACGTCTGAGTGATATTTCACGTGGTATTCGCTGTTTACTGACTGATGACATAAACGATGCGAGACGCTATGCCAAAGAGCTAGAAGCCTTTAATAAAAAGCGCAGAACCGAGCAAGAACGTATCCAAACAGAAGCTGAAGCGATTGTAAAATCGCAAGACCTTAGTGAAGGTAAATTTGCCATCAGCCTGTTTGATCCTTCTTGGCATGAGGGTATTGTTGGTATTGTGGCTGGAAAGCTTAAAGAGCAACACCATTGCCCTTGTGCAGTTTTTGCTAAATCAGGAGACCTTCTAAAAGGCTCTATTCGATCAATTCCTAGTGTGCATATCAAAGATCTTTTAGATTTGGTCGACCGACAAAATCCAGGCTTGATTTTAAAATTTGGTGGGCATGCAATGGCGGCAGGATTAAGCATTAAGCCAGAAGATTTTTGGTCTTTTAAACGTGCTTTTAATGATGCCATTAAAGTGCACCTGAATCATCAAATTCCTATGGTTGATTTGCTTACAGATGGCGTATTAGAGACGTTTGATATTTCGTTAGATAATGCACAATTATTGGTTGATTCTGCCCCTTGGGGACAGGGTTTTGAAGAGCCTATTTTCCAAGGTGATTTTGAAATAGTTGAGCAAAAAGTTGTGGGAGAAAAACACCTAAAGTGTCGACTCAAACTTAAAGGTGATAATCAAGTGCATGATGCCATTGCTTTTTTCCAGCCACCGCTTGATACCAGGCAAGTATCAGTGGCTTACAAATTATCAATTAATATTTGGCGAGGTAATCGTAATTTACAACTGATGATTGAGCAAATTACCTCCTAAAAATAGGGTTTATCAAGGTAAAATAGCTTCCTTTAATTTTTATGATTTTGTCATGCCGATAATTACCCTTCCTGACGGGACTGAAAAAACCTTTGATCAAGCGCCGACTGTATTTGACGTAGCCAAGTCTATTGGTTCTGGTCTTGCTAAGGCAACGCTTGCAGGTAAAGTAGATGGTGAGATGGTGGATGCCTCTCATGTGATCAAAGCTGACAGTACATTATCAATCATCACTGCAAAGGATGAAGAGGGTTTGGAAGTGATTCGTCACTCAACTGCGCACCTTTTAGCGCAAGCCACACAAATGCTTTACCCTGATGCACAAGTTACCATTGGTCCAGTGATCGACAATGGTTTTTATTATGATTTTGCTTATAAAGGTGGTTTTTCAGAGAACGATCTGGCTAAGATTGAAAAAAATATGAACCACCTTATTAAGCAAAATCTTAAGATTGAGCGTAGTGAAATGGGTCGTGATGAGGCGGTGAAGTTTTTTAAAGATAAGGGCGAGCATTATAAGGCAGAGATTATTGAATCTATTCCTGCAGATCAGACATTATCACTGTATCAACAAGGTGACTTTATTGATCTTTGTCGTGGTCCTCACGTACCATCAACCGCCAAATTAAAGGCCTTTAAGTTGATGAAGCTGGCCGGTGCATATTGGCGTGGTGATTCTAATAATGAAATGCTACAACGCGTGTATGGTACGGCTTGGGCGAGCAAGGATGATCTTAAGGATTATCTATATCGTTTAGAAGAAGCTGAAAAACGCGACCATCGAAAGATTGGCAAAACACAAGATTTATTTCATATGCAAGAAGAAGCACCTGGCATGGTGTTTTGGCATGAAAAAGGCTGGACGCTATATCAAATTGTAGAACAATATATGCGCGGTGTTTTTAGAGACAACGATTATAAAGAGGTGCACACACCACAATTAATCGATCGAACACTTTGGGAAAAATCAGGTCATTGGGACAAATTTGGCGATGCTATGTTCACTACCAACAGTGAGAATCGTGACTACGCAATCAAACCAATGAATTGCCCAGCACACATTCAAATTTATAATCAAGGTTTAAAATCTTATCGTGATCTACCACTGCGTTTGGCTGAGTTCGGCTCTTGTCATCGTAATGAGCCATCAGGAACACTCCATGGTATCATGCGTGTACGAAATTTTGTACAAGACGATGGGCATATTTTTTGTACGGCCGATCAAATTCAATCAGAAGTATCTACTTTTATTGATTTAACCTTTGACGTTTACAAACATTTTGGCTTTGATAATGTCGATATTAAGCTTTCAACACGTCCTGAAAATCGTGTGGGTTCAGATGAGGTTTGGGATAGAGCAGAGGCGGCATTAGCTGAAGCGCTAGATGCTAAAGGCATTAAGTGGGATCTTCAAGAGGGTGAAGGTGCGTTCTACGGCCCTAAGATCGAATTTGTACTAAAAGACTGTTTAGATCGTGAATGGCAATGTGGCACCTTACAGGTTGATTTTTCAATGCCAGAACGTCTAGATGCGCAATATATTGGTGAAGACAACACTAAACAAACACCGGTGATGTTACATCGTGCGATTGTGGGATCACTTGAAAGATTTGTTGGAATTTTAATCGAGCATTACGAAGGTGCATTTCCATCTTGGTTGGCGCCAATTCAAGCAGTTATTCTGAATATTTCTGAAAAACAAGCGCATTTTGTTACAGAAGTGAATAAAAAGTTAAAAAAACAAGGGCTTAGAGTCATTTCGGACTTGCGAAATGAGAAGATAGGCTTTAAAATACGCGAGCATTCCATGCAACGTTATCCCTACATTTTGGTTGTAGGTGGACGAGAAATGGAAAATGAAGAGATTTCAGTGCGTAAACGCGGTGGCGAGGATTTAGGCTCTATGTCGATAAAAGCGTTTATAAAATTAGTTAAAGAGGAATAATTATTAAAAAACCATACAAAGTAAAAACTCGGATTAATGACTATATTAAAGTTTCAGAAGTTCGATTAATTGATGCCAATGGCGATCAAGCTGGTGTTGTAAGCACAAGCAAAGCAAAAGAGATGGCAAAAGAGGCTAGTCTAGACTTGGTTGAAGTCTCTCCTAATGCTGAACCGCCTGTTTGTAAAATTATGAATTTTGGTAAATTTCTATATGAACAAAAAAAGCAACTGAGTGACCAGAAAAAGAAACAAAAGAAAAACACTGTTAAAACTATTAAATATCGCCCAGGCACCGAAGAAGGCGATTATCAAATTAAATTTAGAAATTTGGTTAAATTTTTAGATAATGGTGACAAGGTTAAAGTAAGTATTTGGTTCCGTGGACGCGAGATGCAGCATAGAGAATTGGGTATGGAAATTCTAGACAGAATTGAGAAAGATACAGAAGAATTTGCCAATGTAGAACAAAAGGCAAAGATGGAGGGTCGTCAGCTAGGCATGATGCTGGCACCCAAATCAAAAAAGAAATAAGTTTAAAGCTTATTTGATATAACACCCTGAAAAAGGGAATAAAGCCCGATAGGGCAAGGAGTAAATTATGCCAAAGATGAAGACCAATCGAGGTGCTGCAAAGCGCTTTAAGAAAACTGCCAGTGGTGGTTATAAATGTAAACACTCTCACCTGCGTCATATTTTGACAAAGAAGAGTACTTCTAGAAAGCGTAGCTTACGTTCACCGGATAGCGTCGAGAAAGTTGACGTACCAATGGTTCGTAAAATGTTACCGTATAGTTAATAGGAGTATAGAAAATGGCAAGAATATCAAGAGGTGTGCAGGCGCACGCTAAACATAAGAAAATTTTAAAGAAAGCTAAAGGCTATTACGGCGCAAGATCAAAAGTCTATCGCGTTGCCAAGCAAGCAGTAATCAAAGCAGGTCAATATGCGTATCGTGATCGTCGTCAAAGACGTCGCCAGTTCCGTAGACTTTGGATTGTTCGTATTAATGCTGAAGCACGTAACAATGGTTTAAGCTATTCAAGAATGATTGACGGCTTAAACAAAGCAGGCATTGAAATTGATCGTAAAGTTTTATCGGATATTGCAATTTTTGATAAAGCAGCATTCGCTAAAATTGCAGATCAAGCTAAGGTCGCTATTGCAGCAGCTGTTAAATAAACAAGTTAAAAGGCTATAGAGAAATCTATGGCTTTTTATCAAACCATATTTTTTTAAATGATTAGTGCGATTCTTGATCAGGCTAAAGCATCAATTGCCCAAGCAGAAAGCTTGAAGGACCTTGACGATTTACGTGTCAAATTTTTAGGTAAGAAAGGCGAGCTTACTCAACTTTTAAAAGGCTTAGGTCAACTCTCAAAAGAAGATCGTCCTAAAATGGGTGAGGCAATTAACCAGGCTAAAGTTAGTGTACAAACTTTGCTGACGGATCAAAAAAATCACTTAGAGACCATCGAATTAGAAAAACGCCTATTAGAAGAGAAGGTCGATGTCTCATTGCCAGGTCGTAATGCTGAGATGGGTGGTTTACATCCGGTCACCATTACGTTAAAACGCATTCAATCGTTATTTGCAAAAAATGGCTTTGAAGTAGCAACTGGCCCTGAAATCGAAGATGATTTCCATAATTTTACTGCGCTCAACATTCCTGAGCATCATCCTGCTCGTGCGATGCATGATACCTTTTATTTTGACAAAAGCACAGTATTAAGAACACACACTTCGCCGGTGCAAATTCGTACGATGGAGAACAAAAAACCACCATTACGCATTATTGCACCGGGAAGGGTCTATCGTTGTGATTCTGATATTACACATACGCCAATGTTTCATCAAGTTGAAGGCTTGATTGTAGATAAAGAGGCCAACTTTGCACAACTAAAAGGTTTGTTAATTGACTTTTTGCGTGCTTATTTTGAAAAAGAAGATCTCCAGGTTCGTTTCCGTCCTTCATACTTTCCGTTTACCGAGCCTTCTGCAGAAGCTGATATAGAATGTGTAATCTGTGGTGGCGAAGGTTGTCGTGTTTGTAAAAAAACAGGCTGGTTAGAAGTATTAGGCTGTGGTGTTGTGCATCCAAACGTTTTAAATTCAGTTGATGTTGATGCTGAAGAATTTACCGGACTTGCTTTTGGTATGGGTGTTGAGCGTTTAGCAATGTTGCGCTATGGCGTTAATGATCTGCGGCTTTTCTTTGAAAATGATATTCGTTTCCTAAAACAATTTAAATAAGCATATGAATATTTCAACTTCTTGGTTGCGAGAATGGATTAATCCTAATGTAAGTGACAAAGTATTGGCTGAGAAACTTACGATGGCCGGCCTTGAAGTCGACGGCATTGAATCTGTCGCGCCGGCTTTCGATAAAGTTGTGGTTGGTCATATAATTAGCTGTGAAAAACACCCGGATGCTGATAAGTTAAATTTGTGTCATGTAGATGTTGGTGCCGATGAAAACTTACAAATTATCTGCGGTGCTAAAAATGTACGTACTGGTTTAAAAGTAATTGTTGCAACGGTTGGCGCAAAATTACCAGGTGGTTTAAAAATTAAAAAAGCCAAACTACGCGGCGTAGCTTCCTTTGGTATGATTTGCTCAGAATCAGAACTCGGCATGAGTGATTCATCGGACGGTATTTCAGAGCTTGACAGTGATGCGCCGATTGGTCAAGACATTAGAGAATATTTAGATCTTGATGATAATATTATCGAATTAGATATTACCCCGAACCGTGGTGATTGTTTCTCAGTACTGGGTGTAGCACGTGAAGTAAGTGCTAATTACAACATGGCGTTTGACATGCCTAAGTTTGAAGTTAGTGCACAAGGTAAATCAAGTATTAACACCGGTGTAAGCAATACACAAGCTTGTCCGAAGTATTTAACCAGAACCATAAAAGGGGTTGACAACACTGTTAAAACTCCTAAATGGATGACTGACAAGCTAATACGCTCAGGCCAGCAAGTGCATTCTCCGGTGGTTGATATTACCAATTATGTTTTATTAGAGTTAGGTCAGCCAATGCATGCCTTTGATGTGGCTAAAATAAATGGCTCTATTGATGTCCGTATGGCTAAATCTGGCGAGAAGCTAGACTTGTTAAATGAAACAACAGTCGAATTAAACGACGACACTCTAATTATTGCCGATGACTCGGCCCCACTAGCAATTGCAGGTGTAATGGGTGGTATGAGCAGTTCTACACAAGATCATTCATCCCAAATTTTGTTAGAAAGCGCTTTTTTTGAACCGGTTTCTATAGCTGGCAAGGCAAGAAGTTATGGCTTGCATACCGAATCATCACTTCGTTTTGAGCGTGGTGTAGATTTCAATATTACTGAAGTTGCAATGGATAGGGCAACGCAGTTAATTATAGATATTTGTGGCGGTGAAGCCAGTGATATTAACACTTGTGTTGACGAAAACGAATTACCAGAGCTGACACCAATCATCATTACTCAAGAAAAAATTCAGAAAATCTTAGGCTTTGAACTAGAATCAAGCTGGATTGAAGAAAAATTCACCAATTTAGATTTTGAAATTAGCAATAAATCTGATAATTCTTGGACTATTATTCCGCCAAGCTTTAGGTTTGATATTCGTATTCCAGCAGATTTAATTGAAGAGTTAGCAAGGCTTTATGGTTACGATAAGCTGCCAGTACAAAAACTTTCTCTAGATGCTAATATTGACGCTATTCAAGAGTCTAGTGTTGACAAGTACGACGTTATGCAAGCATTAGTTAGTCGTGGTTATCAAGAGGTTATCACTTATAGTTTTGTGTCTGAAAAGTATCATAATTTGATTGATCCAGATGCTAAGAAAATTACATTATCTAATCCAATATCGGCTGATATGTCAACCATGCGTTCATCACTTTGGGCAGGCTTGTTGCAAACAGTTGAATCAAATCAAAGGCGTGGCCACACTGATGCCAGATTTTTTGAAATTGGTTTATGTTTTGAGGGTGTTCAAGCAGATGAGCAGTCTAATAAATTAGCCGGCGTTGTATCAGGAAATCGTTTTGACTCACAGTGGTCTAGTGATATTCAGCCACTAGATTTCTTTGATGCTAAGGCTGATTTAGAATCATTATTAATACTAACTGGCGCACAGTTTTCTTTTGAAGCTGCTGAACACCCTGCGTTGCAAAAAGGACAAACAGCTAAGATTGTATTGAATGACACACAAGTAGGTTGGATTGGTGCTTTATCACCATTAGTACAAAAAGAATTGTCACTGTCTAAGTGTTATTTATTCGAAATTGATCTTGACGTTATGCTAACTGGAAAAATTGCTAAATATGAGGCATTTTCGTCGTACCAACAGACTCAACGAGATATTGCCCTGGTACTTGATGAAGCCACACCAATAGCTGACCTTATGCAAAGCATTGAGCGTCTTAAACAGCCTCATTTTATGAGTGTGAGTTTATTTGATGTTTATGCCGGTGAAAATATCGAATCTGGCAAAAAGAGTGTTGCATTGAATTTAACTTATCAGTCATTAGAAGGTACGTTGGCAGATGATGAGGTAAATGCAAAGGTAGATGAAGTTTTGGCCTTGATGCAAAACAAATTCTCAGCCACCCAAAGATAATGTCAGTCACTAAAAAAGACATTGCAGATTTGTTGGTTGAAGGTATTGGTGTAAATCATAATCAGGCATTGTCAATCACCAATGATTTTTTTGATCTAATTAAAGCTGCACTTGCAAGCGGTGAAGCAGTAAAACTGTCTAGCTTTGGTAATTTTATTGTTAGAGAAAAATCTGCTAGACCTGGTAGAAACCCTAAAACTGGTGAACAGGTTTTGATTTCTGCTAGAAAAGTGGTTACCTTTAAAGCAGGCCCAAAGCTTAAAAAAGAAACCCAGTTAGGCGTTTAAAATTTATTCAGAAATAGCTGACATAAAGCCTTTAAGTACTGGCATTGCCTTGTCGATTAATTCTTGGTTTTGCTCTTCATTTCTAACTTGGTCTTCTAAGAATTTATCTGTTTCTTTTAAAGTCACTTGATAATCATTATCAAATTCAAAAGCAATAAAATAAAAGCCCTTGCCTTTATTTCTAGTTGAGTGAATCGCCAAGAAGTCAGTTTCCCATGAAAGTTCAGCTTGATAAGTGGCTGATGAGTCAGTATTGTCTTTCTGTAGTAAGATAATCGTATTGCCAAAATGAAAAATAAATTTTTCCGCACTGCAATGCGAAGCCGGCTTAATTTGTAATTCACTAGAACTTAATGCATCTGCAATTTGCTTGAGTTGAGGCCCAGTTAGTTGTAAGTATTTTGCATCTAAATAATCATTAATGTTTGATTTTGGATGATTGTTTTCTAAGAATTTAACAAGTCTTTTAAGCATAGCATTGTCTTTAATAAAAAAGACAACATTATACCCGACTGTTGGATTTTAAGACCGGTCGAGTGAGTCTGCGTATTTGATAGCGTATACGTCAAAGATGCTGATAGCCATGGCAGCAATAATTGGTCCGATAAATAAACCCAGGATGCCAAACTGCATAATGCCAGCAAGTGTCGATAATACGGTAATTAGTGTATGGTCTAATGCACTAGATTGATTCGATTTTTTTGAGAATTTTTGTATAATCATTGGTCGTACAAAATGATCAATGACTGTGCCAATTAATACCGCACCAAACAGCACAATAATCATTGCATCAGTGGTTTGCCCTTGCGCATACAGATACAAGCTTAAAGGCAGCCAAATAATCAAACCACCGAGCACTGGGATGAAGCTAGCCAAGGCCATGGCGATACCAAAGTACAGTACAGGCAGACCAACTATCATCACGCCTATAGAAAACACCACACCTTGTAATAGCGCAATGATAAAGACGCTACCTACCAAGGTAATGGACAGGTTTGAAAATTGATTGAATAAGATGTCATTCAAATGGTTTTCTAGCGGCGATAAATCTTTAAGTCGTTTCACTGTATTCTTGCCATCGATATAGAAGTAGTAGAGCGAGAAGACAGTCACAATTAAGAAGAAGATAAAGTAAGAAGACAGCGACACAATGCTCTTTAAAATCACCACAGAGAAGTCTTTAATACTGATTAGGAACCCTTCCATATTACTGCTAAGTGCAGCATTTAAAGTCACTTTAAGTGAATCAGATAAAGGTAAACCAGAAACGGTTTGATGAAGTATTTGGTTGCTTTGCTTGGTGTCAAAATCAGTATTAATAGTTTGTATCAGTGCTGAAATCTCTAATCCACTAATCAGTAGAATATAACCTAGCGGTAGAATCAACACAACGGTAACCAGCAGCGTTGTCAAAAGCGCAGCATTAGAATCTGAGAATTTTTGTTGGAATTTATTGTATTGTTTGAAGGTTGCAATTGCAATAAGCAAGGCTAAAAATAGTGCAGGAATAAACGGGGTAAACAACCATAACAGGCCGCCAATGGCCAAGACTAATAAGCTGAGCATAAAGCCGTGTTCGTAAGGTGTGTTCATAAGTTTTCCATTTTTATAACGGTGTGAGCCACTTCTTCGTAAGGGTGTGAAAATTTCATTGCTTCAATCGCCATCTGCAAGTTGTCATCCACACACATCATTTCAACTTTATATTCTTCAATGGCTTCGAGTTTATCTAGATAGCCAATAGCAGGCTTTGCATCTCCAATCGGTTTGAACTGTCCCATACCAGTGGTTTGCCAAGCACAGTTCTCGTAGTTGTTAAATTTTCCAGCACCTGCTTCAAACATTGCATTTTTAACAATTTCTAAATCTGCTTCAGGCACGTAAAAACTGATGTGATACATTAAAATTCACCTTGTAAATAGTTTGGTCTTTCCACTTTATTCATTTGCTTAATTGCATATCTTAAAGTAGTTTTAGATAATTGTGAATAATTTTCCCTAAGAATAATTTAATTTAAGAAATTTCTAGGGAGCTAGGATGGCTTGCTTGCAACGTGAACTTGGCCAAGCAATATCTAAGTTGGTTAATTTGATGAAATAAAAAAGACAGGCAAACAAAGCGACGGTTGGTGTAATTTAAACACTTGATATTGCTCATCAGGTACAATCTTTTCCATGATGGAAGCGCTATACAAATATAGGCTTTAATTCTTAAATAATTATGCTTATATGCATGCGCTATACTAATGTTTTTAATTAATAATTATCTTATATGCAAATAGTATATTTTGCCGGCGGATGTTTTTGGTGTGTTGAAGCTGTATTCCAACACACAGTGGGTGTGGTAAACACCACATCTGGATACTGTAATGGTGCAACGAAAAACCCCACTTACCAAGACATTTGCACGGGTACCACTGGACATGCAGAAGTGGTCATGATTGAGTTTGACGAGGCAATTGTTTCTTTTGATCAATTATTAAAAGTATTTTTTGATACACATGACCCAACCATGCTCAATCAACAAGGCAATGATCGAGGTACACAGTACCGCTCTGCTGTGTTTTATACAAATAATGATCAGCAAACACAAGTCAAACAGTTTGTTGAAAAATTAGGTGATGATATTGTCACAGAGGTAAGCGAACTGGATGTATTTTATCCAGCCGAAAATTACCATCAAAATTATTATAATAACAACCAAAATCAACCTTATTGTGCAATGTTAATCACGCCAAAACTGGATAAATACTTCAAATGAATGATCAAGATTTATTAAGATATTCGCGCCAGATTATGCTGCCACAAATTGGCATAGAAGGGCAGCAAGTATTGTTGGATTCAACCATGCTACTCATTGGTGTGGGTGGATTGGGTTCGCCATCTGCCATGTATCTTGCCTCGGCAGGTGTTGGACATCTCATTATTGCTGATTTTGATAAAGTTGAGCTGTCCAATTTGCAACGGCAAATAGTTCATCACACCAAGGACATCGGTCAATTCAAAGTTGACTCTGCCAAAAGAAAAATATTAGCCATTAATCCTAATATTAAGGTCACCACAATTAAAGCATTAAATCAAGATAATTTGGGTGATTGGGTGGCTAAAGCTGATGTAGTTTTAGATGGCAGTGATAATTTTGATACACGTTTTAAAGTGAATCAATCCTGTGTTGGGGAGAAAACCCCATTAGTTTCAGCGGCAGTGATTCGTTTTGAGGGTCAATTGTCTGTATTTAAAGGTTATGAGCTGAATCAACCGTGCTATCAATGTTTGTATTCAAAAGAAGGCAATAATGATGAAAATTGCGTTGAAAATGGAATTCTTGCGCCAGTAGCTGGAATAATGGGTTCACTACAAGCTTTGCAGGCTATTAAAATTGTACTCAATTTAGGTAGTCAATTAACAGGTCGATTAATGATGATTGATGCAATGGATTTAACTTTTAGAGATATTAAAATTTCTAAAGATGAATCTTGTACAATCTGCAATTAAAATATTTTTTTTTAGTAAAGGTTTTTGATGATGAAAGCACTGGTTAAAAAACACCCAAAAGAAGGCATTTGGTTAGAAGACGTGCCCATGCCAGAAATTGGCAATAACGATGTTTTGGTAAAAATTAAAAAAACCGCAATTTGTGGTACGGATATCCATATTTATAATTGGGATGAATGGGCTCAAAAAACCGTTCCCGTGCCTATGACTACGGGCCATGAATTTGCAGGTGAAATTGCAGAGCTTGGCTCAAATGTTACTGGTTTAAACGTAGGTGACATCGTATCGGGTGAGGGGCACATCACTTGTGGTCGTTGTCGCAATTGTTTAGCGGGGCGTAAACACCTATGTCCTAATACTTTTGGCATTGGCGTTAATCGTACGGGTTGTTTTGCTGAGTATTTGTCTATTCCTTCAGAGAATGTATTTAAACCCGCTCAAGAAATTTCAACGGATTTACTTGCTTGTTTTGATCCATATGGCAATGCAGTCCACACCGCGCTTTCGTTTAATATGGTAGGCGAAGATGTGCTTATTACAGGTGCAGGGCCCATCGGTATTATGGCAGCTATGGTGGCTATCCATGCGGGTGCACGAAACATTGTGATTACCGATTTAAATCAATACCGACTCGATTTAGCTAAAAAAGTAGTCCCTAAAGTTATTCCAGTGAATGTTAGCAAAGAATCAATCACACGAGAATTTATGCAAGATTTAGGCATTTTTGAAGGCTTTGATGTGGGCATGGAAATGTCAGGATCGCCCCATGCATTTTCGGACATGCTCAATCTTATGATTAATGGCGGTCATATCGCTATGTTAGCAATTATGCCTTCAGGTTCTGGTATTGATTGGGATCAAGTGGTATTCAAAGGTTTAACCATTAAAGGTATTTACGGTCGTGAAATTTTTGAGACTTGGTACAAAGGCTCAATGATGGTGCAAAGTGGCTTACCATTAGAGGAGATCATTACCCATCGATTCCACTATACAGATTTTCAAAAAGGCTTTGATGCTATGCTTTCAGGCGAATCAGGCAAAGTCATTCTTAACTGGGAAGATTAACCAATAAAAGGAAAAACATGAGTTTTAAGAGTGCAAAGGAAAGCCTTGCTAAGGATCTAGAAGAAATCAAACAAGCCGGTCTTTGGAAAACTGAAAGAGTGATTGCGTCCGAGCAAAAAAATGACATTACGTTGGCTGGTGGCTCTAAAGTAATCAACATGTGTGCGAACAATTATTTAGGCCTGGCTAACAATAAAGAAGTCATTCAAGCCGCGAAAGACAGCTTTTCAAGGTGGGGTTTTGGCCTATCATCAGTGCGCTTTATTTGTGGCACACAAAGCATCCATAAAACGCTAGAGAAAAAAGTCAGTGAGTTTTTAGGTATGGAAGATACCATTCTTTATGCGGCGTGTTTTGATGCCAATACTGGATTATTTGAAACCATCCTCACCAAGGAAGATGCCGTTATTTCTGATGAGCTTAACCATGCTTCAATTATTGATGGTGTGCGTTTATGTAAGGCAGCACGCTTTCGTTATAAAAATAACAACATGGACGATTTACGCGCCAAATTGGTTGAAGCCAAACAGGGTGGCGCTAGAAGAATACTCATCACCACCGATGGCGTGTTTTCCATGGATGGCACTATAGCACAGCTAGATAAAATTTGTGATTTAGCCGATGAATTTGATGCCATGGTGCATCATGATGATTGCCATGCAGTTGGTTTTATGGGCAAAACGGGTCGTGGCATACACGAATATTGCAATGTGATGGATCGGGTGGATATTATCACTGGTACTTTTGGCAAGGCGTTGGGTGGTGCTTCGGGTGGTTACACTTCTGCACGCAAAGAAATTGTTGATATGCTTCGTCAGCGTTCACGTCCGTATTTATTTTCAAACACTTTAGCGCCTTCAATTTGCGCGGCCTCTTTAAAGGTGCTTGAGATGTTGTCTAATTCAACCGAATTACGTGATCAGTTAGAGGCTAATACACATTATTTCCGTAAAGGCATGCAAGAGGCAGGCTTTGATGTCGATGATGGTAATCATCCTATTGTTCCGGTGATGCTGGGAGATGCTAAAGTGGCCCAAGAAATGAGTAGAAAATTATTAGAGCGTGGTATTTATGCCGTTGGATTTTTCTTTCCAGTGGTGCCCGAAGGCAAAGCAAGGATTCGCACTCAAATATCCGCGGCTCATACCAAAGAAGATTTGGATAAAGCGATTGAAGTCTTTGCAAAAACCTATCAAGAATTATCTATTTAATTAAGGCTAAATTAATTCAATTATGTAAATGATATTAGATCCAACAGCTGTTCTTTTAGAAAATTTATATTGGATAACATTACTTGCTGTTATTGTTTCATCGGCATCTGGCGTGTTAAAAGCTGGCTTTAAGGAATTTGATTTATTTGGGGTAATCATCATTGCGGTTGCAACGGGTTTGGGTGGCGGCTCACTTCGTGACATGCTGCTTGACAGAGAAGTATTCTGGATTGCAGATCAAATATTTTTTATTGCTTCATTGATTAGTGCCATTAGTATTTTTATTGCTGCAAGGTTAATAGCAGTATCGCCTAAATTTTTCTTGGTTGCGGATGCTGCGGGTTTGGCAACGTTTGGTATTGCAGGCACGTTGGTTTCTTTAATGATAGGCGCTCCACCATTGCTGGCGAGTTTTATGGGTGTGATGACAGGAGCCATGGGCGGTATTTTTCGTGATGTATTGTGTAATGAAACGCCTGTAGTTTTTAGTAGTCCACTTTATGCAACGGTTTCTTGGATGGGGTCTTTGCTTTTTATTGGTTTACTGTATGTTAATGTTGATATAACTATTTCTGCTGTTATGGCGGGTTCGGCTATGTTTATTTCTCGTTTATTGGCAATTTATTACGATATCAGTTTGCCGAAATTTCGATTTAAATCTTAAACGATTCTTTAAACTCTCTTAAAAAATCTTTGATTTTTCTTTGGGGCTTGATACTTTTTCTGGTGAGCAGAAAAAGTACCTAAAAAGAGCTCACCCCTAAAAACAATCCCACAAATACAGTGGTTAAAGGTAGTAATATTTGAGGCATAATTATTCTGTTTATTCATAAATTAAGATAAAATTAATTGTAATTTATATTTAAAAAATTTACAAGGAGAGCCGTGTGTTCGAAAGATCAAAAAACCTAAGAGTTGTAGACCCAGATATCGCCAATGCTATTAATGCAGAAGTTGCACGTCAAGAAGCACATATTGAGCTAATCGCCAGTGAAAACTACACTTCACCTGCAGTAATGGAAGCACAAGGCTCTCAATTAACCAATAAGTATGCTGAAGGCTATCCTAAGAAGCGTTATTATGGTGGTTGTGAACATGTCGATGTGGTTGAGCAATTAGCCATTGATCGTGCTAAAGCTTTGTTTGATGCAGATTATGTCAATGTTCAGCCCCATTCTGGTTCACAAGCAAATGCCGCTGTTTTCCAAGCGTTATTAGTGCCGGGGGATACAATTTTAGGCATGAGTCTTGCGCATGGCGGGCACTTAACCCATGGCGCAGCACCATCTTTTTCTGGCAAGAATTTTAATGCTATTCAGTATGGCTTGGATGAAGATACGGGCGAGATTGATTATGATCAGGTTGAAGCTTTAGCAAAAGAACACAAGCCTAAAATGATTATTGCAGGATTTTCAGCTTATTCTCGCGTGGTTGATTGGCAGCGTTTTAGAGATATTGCCGATTCGATTGGTGCTTATTTAATGGTAGACATGGCGCACGTTGCCGGCTTAATTGCAGCAGGTGAATACCCATCTCCAGTTGGCATTGCAGATGTAACCACCACTACAACACACAAAACACTTCGTGGCCCTCGTGGTGGTTTGATTCTGGCCAAGGCCAATGAAGAAATTGAAAAGAAATTAAACTCTGCAATTTTCCCAGGCATTCAAGGCGGCCCTTTGATGCATGTTATTGCCGCTAAAGCAGTTTGTTTTAAAGAGGCAATGAGTGATGAATATAAGACTTATCAAAAACAAGTAAAAATTAACGCCAAAGCAATGGCTAACACCTTTATTGAACGTGGGTTTGATGTTGTGTCTGGCGGCACAGATGATCATTTATTTTTAGTCAGCTTTATCGATCAAGGTTTAACGGGTAAAGCAGTTGATGCGGCACTAGGTAGTGCACATATTACAGTTAATATGAACGCAGTACCAAACGACCCTCAGTCGCCATTTGTTACTAGTGGTATTCGTGTCGGTACACCTGCAGTCACAACACGTGGATTTAGCGAACAAGAGTGTCGTGATCTTGCGACGTGGATGTGTGATATTTGCGATGACCTTGGTAATCAATCGGTTATTGACGAAGTAAAAGCAAAGGTTGCTGAAGTTTGCGCTAAGCACCCTGTTTATAAATAGCAAACATTAAGGGGGAAAATGCGCTGTCCATTTTGTCAGTCTGACGACACTAAAGTATTAGACACGCGTTTAATTGACGATGGCTCGCAAGTGCGTCGTCGTCGTGAGTGTACATCTTGTGGTGAGCGCTATTCAACCCGTGAAACGGTAGATCTTAATCTTCCACGCTTAATTAAAAGTGACGAATCTAGAGAATCTTTTAGTGAAGAAAAACTACGCTCTGGTTTGTTAAAAGCTTTAGAAAAACGCCCCGTTAAAACTTCACAAATTGAAACCTCAATTCAGCGCATTGAGCGCAAACTCATGACTCAAGCAGAGCGTGAGGTGCCCTCAAAAAAAATTGGTGAATGGGTGATGGAAGAGCTTAAAGTGCTTGATGAAGTGGCCTACATTCGTTTTGCTTCGGTTTATCGACAATTTCAAGATATTGAAGCATTCAAACATGAGATTGACAAACTCATGAATAAATAACGCTGGTATAAAAATGGCAAAAGCAAAAATTGAATTTGTTTGTCGAGAATGTGGTGCATCGCACCATCAATGGGCAGGGCAGTGTTTAGATTGTAAAGCTTGGAATGCTTTAGAAGAAATTGTATTGTCTCAGGCGACTTCTTCCAAGCCTGAAAGTTTAAAAGATCTACCGCCTTCAAGAGTTCAAAATTTATCAGCCATTAAATCTGAACATAGAACCAGATTAAGTTCTGGGCTTAGTGAACTTGATCGCACTCTGGGCGGTGGCTTAGTGAACGGATCTGTGGTGTTGATTGGTGGTGATCCTGGTATTGGTAAATCAACACTAATTCTGCAAGTGATGGCAGCCATTAACAAGAGTGATACTACCTTGTATGTCAGCGGTGAAGAATCAGCAGAACAGATCAGTGACAGGGCAATTCGTCTTGGTATTAATGAAGATATATTGCTGCTCAGTGAAACTCATCTAGAGAAAATTATTAAGCTGGCTAAAGAAGTACGACCTAAAGTTATTGTGATTGATTCAATCCAGACCATGGTCACTGATGGCTCAACTTCTGCACCAGGGTCAGTCACTCAAGTACGTGATTGCGCAGCCCAACTAACGCAATATGCCAAGCAAACCAACACAATATTATTCATGATTGGCCACGTAACCAAGGGCGGCGCTTTAGCAGGCCCAAGAATACTTGAGCATATGGTAGATACGGTGCTTTATTTTGAGGGTGATGCGGGCGGGCGCTACCGTATTATTCGTGCGGTAAAAAATCGCTTCGGTGCAGTGAATGAAATCAGTGTTTTTGCAATGGGTGAAGCAGGCTTAAAACAAGTTGAAAATCCATCAGCTATCTTCTTATCTAACCAGGCTAAGCCGTCACCAGGATCTATGGTGATGGTAACGCGAGAAGCGACTCGCCCGCTAATGATTGAAGTACAAGCTTTGGTTGACCAGGCAAGTGGTAATCCAAAGCGCATTTGTGTAGGATTAGAGCAAAACCGCCTAGCTTTACAGCTCGCTGTCTTACATAAACATGGTGGTGTTGCCACCCATGACCAAGATGTATTTGTCAATGTGGTAGGTGGTATTAAGGTGAATGAAACTGCCTCTGATTTGGTGGTGATGCTGGCGATTATGTCGAGTCTTAGAGATAAGGTAATTCCGAATGATTGGATCGCTTTTGGCGAAGTAGGCTTAACGGGCGAGGTTCGTCCTGTTTATAATGCGATTGAGCGTTTATCAGAGGCTCAAAAACACGGCTTCAAGGTAGCCATCATACCCAAGGGTAATTTACCTAAAAAAGCACCTAAAGGCTTAAAAATCGTTCCCGTGGAATATCTATACCAAGCTTTGCAATACATGAGCGAAAACACTTAGCGAGGAAAGCAAGGCTTTCCTCGCTTTTACAAATCAATGCCTTTTTGTGCTTTAATATTTTCTCTAAAGGCGTGCTTAATGTCTTTAACTTCACTGACGGTATCAGCAATTTGAATTAGAGTATCTGACGCAGCTCGTCCAGTAATGACGACGTGTTGATCTTTTGGTCGGTTATTAAGTGTATTAAGAATCATTGACTCATCTAGGTATTTATAACTAATCATATAGGTGAGCTCATCTAGCACTACCAAATCAATTGATTCATCTGTTAGATACGCCTGAGCTTTTGACCAAGTTTTAACCGCCATGGCTGTGTCATATTCTTTATCTTGCGTATCCCAAGTAAAGCCGGTTTTCATAAACACAGTTTGTACATTAGGCTGTTTGACTAAGAATGCATCTTCACCGGTATCTTGCACGCCTTTTAAAAACTTGACAATGGCGACTTTCATATCATAGCCCAGTGCCCGGCAAACCATACCTAAAGCAGAAGAGGATTTACCTTTGCCATTACCGGTGAGTAATACGATAATACCTTTGTCAATATTAGCTTCTTCTATGCGAGAGTCAATATGCGCCTTTTTGCGCTGCATGCGCTGTTTATAAGAAGCGTCTTTGGATTGATCTTCAGACACGGCTTTGTTTTAGTTTTTCTGCGTAGAGAAATATGGAATAAATGAGTAGCGATGATTAAGTGTAAACACGATAGATATAGCCACCATCCAATATAAAACAGGCAGAATTTCAGCCATTGACCATTGCGACATATAAGCAGGGAAATTAGCCCAACCAGTTTTAGCGTAAGTTGCAGTAAAGAAATAATAGCTTGATGTTGCTACTAGCCATTGAGCACTCGCTGCTACAATAATAATCAATGCATTTTTCATAATGCTAGTATCAATATTTAAACTACCAATGTATTTGCCGACCCAAAAAATTGCGTAGTAAGTAAATGGTAGTACACTATAAGCAGGTGTAATACAGTTAGCGCTAACACCTTCATAAACAATTGCGTAGTTATCAATTGCAATGGCACTGATAATAATTAAAAAAGCTACCCAGAATTGTCGCAAGTAGATACCGGCGATAAATAGTGCAGGGATAGTAAAGTCTGGTAAATGAATAATGCTTGATAGCCAATTAGCATGTCCACGAGTGGCAATCATTAAAAGTATCATGATAAATACAGCAAAGAGAGTTCTAGTTTTGTTGATTTGATTAGTCATTTAAAATCCTGTTTGTTCAATGTTAATGGTTTTATTATAGTCAATGTTATTGTCATCGGGCTTGTCTAGAATTTATAAGTCAATCCTACTTTAATATTGCGAGTAAAGCTTGCTGGATAGACTACATTCCCACCGGTGGAGTTATAATCTCCTAGCAATGTAGCGTGCTTTTTATTAAACATGTTTTCAATATCGAATGAAAATTCAATAGCACTAGAGTATTTGTGTCTATAGTTTATGTCAGTAGAATTAAACGCTTTGGTTCTTTCAGTATTTGTATTAGAGAGATCTTCTTCTGCATAGGCTTCACTTCTATATTTGTGCTTAAGAACCAGTGTTGATTTATCATCTAACTTAAACTTAACATTGGCAGCAATGGTATTTTTTGAGACACCAGGTAATGTTTTTCCATTAAAGGACCCTCTGTCCTCGGTTTTATCTTCAGAGTCAATGATTGCATCAATATAACTGTAGTTAACGCCGATTGTAGTTTTAGGGCTAATAATGTATTTAGTGTCTACTTCAACACCAGTTTTGTGAGACTTGTCTAAGTTTGAATTTGTTCCAAAATCTGATGCATTCTGTTTATGTAGATATATTTCATTATTTAAGTTTGATCTAAATAGTGTTATTTTTGTCCTGCTATTTTCATTAATATGGTTTAAGCCAATATTTAGAGTTTTATTGGTCATCGGCTTGACAAATCCATCAAATATACTATCTTGAGCTATATTGTCATACTTGAATGCAGTGTTTATATCATAAGCTTGAAAGGCTTTGTTGTAATTAGAGAAAATTGACAAATGATCACCTAGTTTTTTATTGATACCTATGTTGTATGCGGTTAAATCGTAATCTCCAGTAGCAGAGGTTTGGTTATAAAAATAATCAATACTTTCATTTCTATATCCAGCAACATAAGTTGTGTCATCCAATGAATGTTTAGCTTGAATAAAATAGCCTTTATTGTCTTTGGTGGTCAATTTGGCACCTTCTTTTCTTTCGCCGTAAAGCTTAGAAATTCCACCATCAATTGTTGTGTTATTATTGGTGTACTTTAAAGATAGAGAATCACTTGTTTTCTTGTCTTTTTTTACACCTCCAGAACCCCAATAAAAGATTGTTTCACTGGTTTTATCTTCTTCTGAAATTTTAACATTTAATGATAATGATTCGTTTATCTGGGTATTAATCCCTAATGAATACCTATCGGAGTTGATAATTGAATGTGCGTAGTTATTGCCAGTTCCGTTTTGAGTTGGGTTGGCATTAAATTGAGCAATAGTTTGATATTCTGGATACCTATAATCACTGTCATTATTTGCTAGTGATAATTGAATTTTTGTATTATTAGTTATATCAGTTTTTAAATCAATTGTTTTATTGATTTGCTTACCCCGATCTTTATTTCCAGTACTGTCTGCAATGGCGTAGCCACCTTTTTCTTGTGTCTCAAAGGCGGCATTAATGCTAAATTTGTCAGATTGAGAGCTTGTTGAAATAGATTTGTTAAATAAACCATCATTGCCAGTTTCTAGTTGCGCAAATGAATCGTAAGCATCTTTCATAAATATATGAATAGCGCCACTCATTGCACCATCACCATACATAACAGAACCACTACCCTTGGTGATTTCGATTCTATCAATATTGTCTAAAATAATATTGCCAATAGATTGGGGTGAAGAAGTATGATTATTTAACCTTATTCCATCAACAGTGATTACAGTATTTTTGTGCCCATTAGTTGTACCATAACCACGCATATCAATTTTTTGAGAGAATCTATTTCCAAAGCTTGGGGCAATGGTTATTGATGTATTGCTACTTAAAAAGTCGTAAAGATTAGTAGAGCCAGAGTTGTTAATATCTTTTGATGAGTATATTTCTGTAGAAAATGTTGCATCTGTATCAAACCCATTAAATTGGTTTGCACTAATTTTTATAGGATTCAAATAAATCGGAATAGGGCCTAGTATAGCGTTCGATGCGGTAGAAAAAGTTAGTGCTGATACTGCAGCAGCCACAGAGAGTTGTGTAAATTTCATGACAGTCATCCTTCGTGAGATTAAAAAAAAAGATTATGTATCGGACTGATTTCTTTTTAAGAAAAATACCGTTGCG
>JAUWPG010000015.1 GCA_030611725.1 Gammaproteobacteria bacterium | reverse complement strand
TACATTGAAGGGCGGAATAATGCTACCGAGCTGTCGACTGATGCACTGGGTTAAACAATTATTTGGTTGGTGGTATCTTAAAGGGTATCGATAAATCATGAGTGATTGTTTATTTTGTAAAATTATTGCTGGCGATATTCCGGCAGATAAAATCTATGAAGATGATGATTTGCTTGCATTTCATGACGTTAGTGCACAAGCACCCTATCATTTTTTAGTCATTCCTAAAAAACACATTACAACTTTGAACGATGTAGATGACGCCGCATTAGTTGGCAAGTTAACTTTGACGGCATCTCAGATTGCCAAAGATTTCGGTTTTGCTGATGATGGCTATCGAGTGGTGATGAATTGCAATGAACAGGGTGGGCAGACGGTTTATCACATTCATCTACATTGTTTGGGCGGGCGTCAACTCACTTGGCCGCCAGGTTAAATACCTATTTTTTTTTAGGTTGTATTTCTTTAGATTAAGGCTAAAATCCAACCCTTAGTTTTTTCTTATTTTTTTATATTATGAGTAACGAATTTTTAGATAGACATATCGGTCCAAGTAAAGCAGACGTTAAGACGATGTTAAATAGTATTAACTGCGCTTCAGTAGAGGAGGTAATAGCCAATACAGTACCGCAGAGTATTTTATTTGGAAATCGAATGGCGGTTGATGAGGGCTTAACTGAGAGAGATACACTTAATTTGGCGACCTCACTGGCCAATCAAAACCAACTGTTTAGGAATTTTATTGGCCAAGGTTATTATGGCACATTAATGCCGGCTGTGATTCAACGTAATATTTTAGAAAATCCAGGCTGGTATACGGCTTATACGCCTTATCAAGCAGAGATTTCTCAGGGACGATTAGAAATGCTGCTTAATTTCCAGCAAATGATTATCGATCTGACTGGTATGGATATCTCTAACGCATCTTTACTAGATGAGCCTACTGCCGCTGCTGAGGCGATGATGATGGCGAAACGGGCCAATAAGAAGAATAAATCTAATCGATTTTTAGTGGATATCAATACACACCCACAAACCATTACGATTTTACAAACACGCGCGACACCGTTAGATATTGAATTGGTGATTGAAGACATTCAAGGCAATAATTTTAGCGATTGTTTTGCAGTGCTTATACAATCACCAGGCACAAATGGAGAAGTACGTGATTTAACTAATGACATTGCTAAAGCAAAAGACAGCGGCGTGTTAACGATTGTGGCTTGCGACCTATTGGCATTAACGTTACTCAAAACCCCAGCTGAAATGGGAGCAGATATTGCAATTGGCAATTCACAACGTTTTGGTGTGCCAATAGGTTTTGGTGGGCCACATGCTGCATTTTTAGCGACACGTGATGAGTTTAAGCGTATGGTTCCTGGTCGTATTATTGGCGTCTCTCAAGATGTTTTGGGTAATCCAGCGATGCGTATGTCATTGCAAACGCGTGAACAGCATATTAGACGGGATAAAGCCACCAGTAATATTTGTACAGCTCAAGTGTTATTAGCTGTTTTGGCAGCTGCTTACGGCGTATATCACGGGCCAAAAGGCTTGAGAAAGATTGGTGAGAAGGTGCACACTAAAGCGATTAATCTAGCCAAGAGTTTGACTGATGCAGGCTTTGAACTGGTCGCTCAACAATTCTTTGATACTTTGACAATTCGTACGAATGAGGCGACATCTTTATTTAATAAAGCACAGAGTCAAGGTATTAATTTAAGATTGATTAATGATTCCGAGTTATGCATTGCTGTTGATGAGACGACGACTGAAAATGACTTAATAGAACTTTTGAACGTTTTTTCGATTGAGTCGTTGGCACAAGGCGACGATACTGCTGTAGCAAATTGTTTGAGAAGTTCTGAATATTTGACACACCCTGTGTTTAGTAGTCATCATTCTGAAACTGAAATGATGCGTTACTTGAAGCGCTTAGAAAATAAAGATATTGCACTAAATCATTCAATGATTGCGCTGGGTTCTTGTACGATGAAATTAAACGCTGCAGTACAAATGTACCCTATTAGTTTGCCAGGCTTTTCAAGGCTTCATCCGTATGCGCCCATAGATCAAACCCAAGGTTATCAGCAATTATTTAAAGACTTAGAGCATGCATTAGCTGAAGTCACTGGTTATGATGCAGTGTCATTGCAACCCAATGCAGGCTCTCAAGGTGAGTTTTCAGGCCTATTGGCCATTCATTCTTATCATCAGTCTCGTGGAGATCATGGTCGTAATATTTGCTTAATTCCATCGTCAGCGCATGGCACTAATCCTGCGAGTGCGGTTATGGCTGGTATGAAGGTTGTGATTGTTAAATGCGATGAGTCAGGTAATATTGACATTGATGATCTTAAAGTTAAAGCTGAAAAATACAGTGATAAGCTTTCAGCGATTATGGTGACTTACCCATCAACCCACGGCGTGTTTGAAGTTGAGATTAAGCAAGTCTGTGATATTATTCACAGCTTTGGCGGCCAAGTTTATTTAGATGGTGCTAATCTGAATGCCATGGTTGGTATTACGCGCATGGGTGAATTTGGTGCAGACGTATCACACATTAACCTACATAAAACTTTTGCTATTCCACATGGCGGTGGCGGTCCAGGCATGGGTCCAATTGGTGTAAAAGCGCATTTAGCAGAATTTTTACCAGGTGACCCATTAGACAGAAATTCCAATGCAGTATCGGCAGCCATGTATGGCTCAGCTTCAATTTTACCAATTTCTTGGTCATACATTAAATTGTTAGGCAAGTATGGTATGCAGCGTTCTACCGAGGTTGCCATTGTTAGTGCTAATTATATTGCCAATGAACTTAAAAGTTATTTCCCGATTCTATACACAGCTGATAATGGTTTTGTTGCACATGAGTGTATTATTGACATTCGCCCGCTTAAAGAGCTGAGTGGCATTTCTGAAGAGGACATTGCTAAACGTTTAATGGATTACGGTTTCCATTCGCCAACCATGTCATTCCCAGTAGCAGGCACACTAATGATTGAGCCAACTGAGAGTGAATCATTACACGAAATGAATCGTTTTATTAAGGCAATGGTTAGCATTCATGGTGAAATTCAAAAAGTAATTTCAAGTGAATGGGATAAAGACAATAATCCATTGAAGAATGCCCCTCATACAGCGCTTGAAATGGCCGGAGAATGGAACTACCCTTACTCAAGAGAAGAAGCGTTATACCCGGTAGAGTCGTTAAAGCACAGTAAGTATTTTCCGCCAGTAAAACGCATTGATAATGTCTACGGTGATCGTAATTTATTCTGTTCATGTATCACCACTGAAGACTTTGCCTAATTTAGTTTTTCTAGGCTAAAAGTTGCATTAAAATAACTCAAAACTTTATTAAAAAAGTTGAATTATTTACAGGGGGAGGATGAACCAAATTGGCCTTGAACAGCAAAGCGTAGCAGAGTTTTCAGAACGCGCTTATCTTGATTATTCGATGTACGTCATTCTTGATCGTGCACTACCTTTTGTCGGTGATGGTCTTAAACCTGTACAACGACGTATCATCTATGCGATGAGCGAACTGGGCCTTAAATCCACAGCAAAATTTAAAAAATCAGCCCGTACGGTAGGTGATGTTTTGGGTAAATTTCATCCACATGGTGACAGTGCTTGTTATGAAGCCATGGTGCTTATGGCACAGCCATTTTCTTATCGTTATCCGTTTATTGATGGTCAAGGCAATTGGGGTGCGCCCGATGACCCTAAGTCATTTGCAGCAATGCGTTATACCGAATCCAAGTTATCTCGTTATGCCGATTTATTATTAGCAGAAATCAATCAAGTCACAGTCAATTGGACAGATAATTTTGATGGCTCATTGCAAGAGCCTGAAAATCTTCCAGCACAAGTGCCAAACTTATTACTTAACGGTACATCAGGTATTGCTGTGGGTATGTCGACTGATGTGCCGCCACATAATTTGACTGAAGTTGTTAATGCTTGTATTCAATTACTAGACAAGCCTTCAACAGAGTTAGACGATATCATGCAGATTATTCCTGCACCAGACTACCCAACCCATGCCAATATTATTTCAACTGGGACAGACCTTAAACAGATTTATGAAACAGGCCGTGGATCTATTAAAATGCGCGCTACCTATCAAAAAGAAGATGGTGATATTATTATTGAAGCGCTACCATTTCAAACTTCAGGCTCTAAAGTAATTACCCAAATTGCAGCACAAATGCGTGCGAAAAAACTTCCGCTGGTGGATGATATTCGTGATGAATCTGACCATGAGAACCCGACACGCATTGTAATCATTCCACGCTCTAATCGAGTTGATATTGATGCATTGATGTTGCATTTGTTTGCCACCACAGATCTTGAAAAGAGCTATCGCGTAAATATGAACGTGATTGGTTTGGATGGCAAGCCACAGGTCAAGCCACTCATTCCAATGCTAAAAGAATGGTTGACATATCGTACACAAGTGGTTACCAATCGTCTAACGCACCGTCTTGACAAGATTCTAGCGCGCTTGCACGTTTTAGAAGGCTTACTCATTGCCTTTTTAAACATCGATGAAGTGATTACAATTATTCGTTCAGAAGACAAGCCAAAACCAGTGTTAGTGGCGCACTTTAAACTGAGCGAGATTCAAGCGGAATCAATTTTAGAGTTAAAACTCCGTCATTTAGCCAAATTAGAAGAAGTTAAAATTCAGGGTGAGCAAGCTGAATTAGCTAATGAGAAAGAGAAATTAGAATTATTACTCTCTAGCGATACACGCTTAAAAACTTATATTAAAAAAGAGTTAAAAGCCATTGTTAAAGATTTTGGTGATGAGCGACGCTGTAAGATTGTGTTAAATGTGAGTTCTGCACAAGCCTTTAGCAAAGAGGATCTCACACCTGCCGAAAATGTCACTATCGTACTAAGCGATAAAGGCTGGGTACGTAGCGCTAAAGGTCATGATATTGACCCAACCACACTCAATTATAAGTCGGGTGATGGCTACTTACTCAGTGTTAAAGGTCGTAGTAACAAGAGTGTAATCTTTATTGATTCAACCGGGCGATCTTACACCTTAGTGGCTAGCTCCTTACCAAGTGCGAGAGGCCAAGGTGAACCATTAACAGGTCGACTTAGTCCGCCAACAGGTGCTGAATTTGTTGATGTATTGATGGGTGAAGACAGTCAAAACATTTTGCTAGCATCAAGCGCAGGCTATGGTTTTGTCTCAACAATAGGTGACTTGTTGTCAAAAAAGAAAGCGGGCAAGCATTCTCTCTCTCTGCCTGTGGGTTCGACAGTATTGCCAATTGTAAGTTTGGATAATCTTGAATCACAATTTGTGGCAGTGGTAACCAATAGTGCGAGAATGTTAATCTTCCCTATTTCTGAATTACCAGTTTTATCAAAAGGAAAAGGCAATAAGCTCATCCAAATTCCTGGGAAAAATACAAAAGAACACGTGTCGGCTATTTGCGCACTTTCTGCAGAAAAAAACCTAAAAATTTACTCAGGAAAACATCATCTGACTATTAAATTCAAAGATCTGAGCAATTATATTGGCACTCGAGCTCGTCGTGGCACTGAACTACCGAAAGGCTATCAAAATGTTGTTCGTCTTGAGGCAGTTGATTAGTAACAATTCGACCATATCAATTGAGTGTGTAATAACGCGACAGTAACAGGTAAAATAACATTTTTTTAAACGATTTTTCCGAATTATGTTCGTCCTAAAAATTGTCACTGATTTTGCATCTGCGCATTCGCTTAGAAACTACCCAGGTGATTGTGCGCGTTTACATGGCCATAACTGGCAAGTTGAGGTATCGGTTGAATCTGAAATACTTGATAGTATAGGTATTGCAATTGACTTTCGTGAAATTAAAAATCAAACCAAAGAGGTGGTTAAGCGATTGGATCATCAATATTTGAACGAGATCCCACCGTTTGACGTGCTCAATCCTACTGCTGAGAATATTGCAAAATATTTTTATGAAGAAGTAGGTCAATTAATTAACAACCAAAATGTTCGCGTATGCGAAGTTATTATTTGGGAAACCCCTAGAGCCTCAGTTACTTACTCGGAGAAGAAATGATGAAATCATGTGACTTACCTGATACACAAAATAAAGTAGATACTCGTCAAATTATCATTGACAAGGTAGGTATCAAGGATATTTCTCACCCAATCAATTTTGTTGGAAAAGACGGTATAAAGATGCCAACCGTAGGTAACTTTACCATGACGGTAGCGCTGCCAGAAAATGTTAAAGGCACACACATGTCACGTTTTATTGAAATATTAAACGATGGATCTTGTGAATTTACCGCGAAGAGTTTTGCAAAAATTATTAATAAAGTTCGTGAAAGGCTAGAATCTGATACAGCGCACATTACCTTAGACTTTCCATTTTTTAGAAAAAAAGCAGCCCCTTCCTCGGGAGTGGAGTCAATGATGGATTATCAGGTAACCCTTTATGGTGAGCTAAATAAAGGTGAGTCATCGGTTATGATAAAAGTGGTAGTGCCAGTCACCAGCTTGTGCCCTTGTTCAAAAAGTATTTCTAAGTATGGTGCGCATAATCAGCGTTCACATATCACCATTAAAGCGAGAGTTGCAAAGGATAAAGAACTACACATTGAAGATCTAATTGATTTGGCTGAGGAAAAAGCATCTTGTGAGTTATATGCAGTTCTAAAGCGTGAAGACGAGAAAGTCGTCACTGAAAGAGCGTATGAAAATCCTGCTTTTGTTGAAGATTTAGTAAGAGACATCGCCATGAGTTTAAACGCCAATGAAAATATTGATTATTACCGCTTAGAGTCTGAAAATTTTGAATCGATTCACAATCATTCAGCTTACGCGTTAATTGAAAATCAAAAAACGAGCTGTGCAACATAATACTGATAATTTAAGAATCACCTCAAGCGCACCAATGGTGGCGCCTAATGAATTAATGGAGAAATATCCATTAAGTGAGAATGGGTCAACCAGTATTTTCAAAACCAGACAAGCCATTAAAGATATTTTAGAAGGGCGTGACAATCGCCTAATGGTCATTGTGGGGCCTTGTTCAATTCATGATTCAAAGTCTGCACGTGAATACGCTGATAGATTAATTGCATTAAGAGAAACTTTAAAAGAGAATCTGCTTATTGTTATGCGCGTCTATTTTGAAAAGCCACGCACAACTATTGGTTGGAAGGGTTTGATTAACGATCCAGATTTAGATGAGAGTTTCAATATTGACAAAGGCCTTAAGATTGCGCGTCATTTACTCACAGATTTAGCGGATATGGGTATGCCAGTAGCGGTTGAGTACCTTGACTTGATTACGCCACAGTATATTTCAGACCTTATTTCATGGGGTGCGATTGGTGCACGTACGACTGAGAGTCAGTCGCATCGTGAATTAGCCTCGGCTTTGTCTTGCCCTGTTGGCTTTAAAAATGGCACCACAGGCTCGCTCAGCGTCGCCATTGATGCTATTAAGTCAGCCAACAACCCACATCATTTGTTGTCAGTTAATAAAGAAGGTGGTGTGAGCCATTACACCTCGTTGGGCAATGAAACGGCGCATATTATCTTGCGTGGTGGAGTCGATGGGCCAAATTATTCACAATCCCATATTGAAGAAACAGTAGGAAAATTAAGAGCAGAATGTCTGCTAGATAAAGTTATGGTTGATTTCTCTCATGCCAACAGTCAAAAGAAGTTCAAAAATCAACTCACAGTAGGTAATGATATTGCTGGCCAAATTAGTGCCGGATCTCAAGATATTTTTGGGGTAATGATCGAGTCCCATATTAACGAGGGCAATCAAGCAGTTGGGCCATTAGAATCACTTGAATATGGGGTTAGTATTACCGACAGTTGTATTGGTTGGGAAGATACTCAAAACCTACTCAAAACTCTGGCGCAGGCTGTACAAGAAAGAGATGCATAAGTTATTGATTTTGCAATAATTTTTTTCGCTATATTTTTTTGTAAAATGACCACTTTATTTATACATTTTTGTTGTGTAGATTTATCGCTTTAGGGTACAATAAAAGTTAATTTAATTAAGCCTTTTTTGTATGTCTGAAAATACCGATAATCCAGAAAGTTTCGAGCCTAATTTCCCCGTAGTTACCATTGAAGACGAGATGCGAGATTCCTATTTGGAATACGCCATGAGTGTTATCGTTGGTCGTGCATTACCTGATGTTCGAGATGGTTTAAAACCAGTCCATCGTCGAGTGCTATATGCGATGAATGTTTTGGGCAATGATTACAACAAATCTTACAAAAAATCAGCGCGTATTGTCGGTGACGTGATTGGTAAATATCACCCACATGGCGATACTGCTGTGTACGACACTATTGTTCGTATGGCGCAGCCATTTTCAATGCGCAATATTCTTATTGATGGTCAGGGTAACTTTGGTTCGGTTGATGGCGATTCAGCAGCAGCGATGCGTTATACAGAAATTCGTATGTCCAAGCTTTCACACGAACTATTGCGCGACCTTGAAAAAGACACGGTTGACTTTATCGAAAACTACGATGGTTCAGAGTCTGAGCCTTCGGTGCTGCCAACACGTGTTCCAAACTTATTGGTAAATGGTTCATCAGGTATTGCAGTTGGTATGGCAACAAACATCCCGCCACACAATTTAGGCGAAGTGATTGAAGCCTGCCTTAGAACTATTGATAATAAAGACATTACCATTGACGAATTATTAGAAATCATGCCAGGGCCTGATTTCCCAACAGCCGGCATTATCAATGGTTCGGCTGGTATTCGTCAAGCTTACGAAACCGGCAAAGGTAAGATTTATTTACGTTCAGTCTCACACGTTGAAGGTGAAGACAAGCAAAGCATCGTTGTTACAGAACTGCCGTATCAAGTTAATAAAGCCAAACTCATTGGTAAGATTGCTGAATTAGTAAAAGACAAAAAAGTAGATGGTATTACCGGCTTAAGAGATGAATCTGACAAAGATGGTATGCGTATGGTGATTGAGCTTCGCCGTGGCGAAGTGCCAGAAGTCATGCTGAATAATCTGTACAAGCTAACTGAGATGCAAACTGTATTCGGTATCAATATGGTGGCGATTGACAAAGGCATGCCTAAGCTGATGAAGCTTAAAGGTATCTTAGATGCCTTTATTGCCCATCGTCGTGATATAGTCACCCGTCGTTCTATCTTTGAACTAAACAAAGCCAGAAACCGTGCTCACTTGTTAGAAGGTCTGTCAGTTGCACTACACAATATTGATGAAATCATTAAGTTGATTAAAGCTGCACAAAATCCAACCGAAGCAAAAGCTTCTCTAATGGCTAAAACTTGGCAGGGTTCAGTGATTAAAGAATTAATTGGTGATCGCGATATGGCGATGTTTAAGCCAGAATATTTACCAGCTGAGTTGGGTTTACAAGCCAGTGGTGATTATCAGCTTTCACAAAAACAAGCACAGGCGATTCTTGATCTTAAACTTCATCGTTTAACCGGTTTAGAAAAAGATAAGATTTTTGATGAGTTTAACGAATTGTTAGAACGCATTAAATACCTATTAGACATCTTACAAAATCCTGAGAGATTAATGCAAATAATTCGTGACGAACTGATTGAAATTCGTGATAACTTTGCTGATGATCGCATGACTGAAATCCTTGAGCATAAGATTGATCTAACACTTGAAGACTTGATCGCCCAAGAAGACCGAGTAGTAACTCTATCTCATGGTGGTTACGTTAAAGCGCAATCACTTAGTGATTATCAGGCACAGCGTCGTGGTGGCAAAGGTAAAGCCGCTACAAAAATGAAAGACGAAGACTTTGTTGATCAATTATTTGTGGCTAATTCCCATGATACAGTTCTATGTTTCTCATCTACCGGTAAGGTGCATTGGCTTAAAGTATACGAATTACCAATGGCATCACGTACAGCGCGTGGCAAGCCAATTATTAACTTATTGCCATTAGAAAAAGATGAAGTAATTAATGCGATTCTTCCAGTTTCCGAGTTTAATGATAAACAGTTTGTGTTTATGGTGACTAGCAGTGGTACTTGTAAAAAGACTTCACTAACTAATTTTGCCCGCCCAAGAAAAGGTGGCATCATCGCCATTGAGCTTAGAGATAACGACAAACTGGTTGGTGTAGAAATCACCTCAGGCGAGCAAAATATTATGCTGTTCTCAGCGAATGGTAAGTCGATTAGATTTAAAGAGTCAGATGTGCGTGCTGTAGGCCGTACTGCAATTGGTGTACGTGGCATTAAGCTTACTAATGACGAAGTAGTATCATTGATTGTTACAGAACAAGACAGTCCTATCTTAACTGCCACTGAAAAAGGTTATGGAAAGCGTACTGCGCTTGATGAGTATCGCCCCCAAGCACGTGGTGGTTCGGGTGTGATTTCTATCAAAACTTCAGATCGTAATGGTAAGGTCGTTGGCGCTATTCAAGTGACTGACGAAGACGAAATGATGTTGATCTCTAACAAAGGCACCTTGGTTCGTGCAAGAGCCATTGATGTTTCCATCATTGGACGTAACACCCAAGGTGTAACACTTATTAACATTGCCAAAGGCGAAAAGCTAGTCTCGGTCGCTAAGATTGCTGAAACGGAAGAGGAAGAGGGAAAAGATGAGGGTGAGGCATCTGGCGAAGAGTAAGGTTCTAACTAGTTAATCAGTTTAATCTGATTACCATCTCGACTAATCTCACCTTTATTTTCTAACACTTTTAAAGTTCGATAAAACGTCTCATGTGCCATGCCAATTTTTTGTGCGATGTCTTTTAACGACAATCTCGAATCAAAGTCTTTACTCCCTTTAGTGGCTAGATAAGTCAACACCTTGTCTTCAGCACTATAAATACTCTTAATTTCATTAAGCATTCTTAAGTCACGCACTTGATAAGTTAGTTGTTTGAGTAAATCCATCATTGAATTGGGATTATTTTGTAAGTATTTGAGCAATTCAACTTTAGAAAATGCAGCGATTTTAGTGTTAGCATCAACCAAAGCAGAGCAATGGTACTCATCTGAGAATAACGAAGCCTCAGCAATACCTTCGCCAGCATAAGCAACATGAATCACAATTGGTGTGCCTTCAAGCGTATTACGCACTAACTTGACACGCCCCTGTGTAATATAGTAAATACTATTAACTGATTCACCTTGTTTAAAAACCCGGTCACCTTTTTTAAGATTAAGCGTACTAGAGCTTAAGATGTTTTGTAAACTAAGCATATGTATGGTTGGTTATTTTACTCTGATTTACAACATAATATGATTTGAGTCATACAAATTATTGATTATTGGTTTTATAATAACCTCACTTCTAAAAAAAACGAAGTAATTTTTAATAAAATATTGGGAGATAAATTAATGAAATTTAACAAAAAAATAACTTATTCAGTCATCGCTATTTCGGTGATTATTATTTCATCAACAGTAATTTCACAAATGTATCATAGCGCTATGAACCGTTCAGCAATGATGGATCACGCGCCTATGAATCACAATCAATCTACTGTTCAAGATAATACAGCGACTTTAACAGAAGCAGGTACCGATCCATTTGCGACTATACAAGAGGCAATTACCGCATTAGAGGCAAACCCAAATACCAATTGGAAAAAAGTAAATATTGAAGCGTTACGATTGCACTTAGTTGAAATGCAAGACATGACACTCAATGTTAATGTGGCACAAACACATATTGATAATGGCTTTAAAGCTATAGTCACGCCAACCACTGATAGATCGGCTAGATCATTGGCCAAGGTGTTGTCAGCACACCCTATACAAATGAGAGCAGAAATGGGCTGGGACATGCAAGTGCAAAATAATAACGGTGTATTTACACTAGCCGTAACCACTAAAAATGCACAGGATGTTGCTAAAATTAGAGGTTTAGGTTACATTGGTGTTATGGCGTATGGCAATCATCATCAGCCCCATCACTGGGCTATGGCATCAGGTGACAATCCGCACGCTGGACATAATATGAAACATTAGTACCAACAAGGAAAAACTTATGAAAAATTATATAGCGATTTCAGGATCAATTTTTGCCATTGTGGCGTTTTCGCATTTGCTTAGAATTATTGACGGTTGGTCAATAGTGGTGAATAATCAAGCAATACCCATGAGCATCTCTTATTTGGCTTTTATTGCTACAAGTGTGTTGGCTATTTGGGCTTTTAGAACCAAGTAATTTTAGTGTTCTCGAGTTGCGGAGAACACAAGATTTGGATGACGCTCTATCGTCAATTGTAGATTAACCATAGATGGCGCTAGATAAGTTAGCATGCCAGCAGAGTCAATTGCTACATTATTACCGACCTTTATTTTAAGTTGTTCAATATCTTTGTCGCTACCACTCACCCAGCGTGCAGTGGCAATCGCAATAGATTCAAATCGGCAGTCAACCCCATATTCATATTTCAGGCGATGAGCAACCACATCAAACTGCAAAATACCTACAGCACCTAAGATCTGAGCGTTATTCATAACTGGACGGAATACTTGTGTTGCGCCTTCTTCTGAGAGTTGGTCTAAGCCTTTTTGTAGTGCTTTAGCTTTTAGTGGGTCTTTAAGCTGAGCACGACGAAATAACTCTGGGGCAAAGTTTGGAATACCTTGGAAAGTGAGTTTTTCACCTTGGGTGAAAGTGTCACCAATACTGATACCACCATGATTGTGGATGCCAATCACATCGCCAGCGTAGGCCACTTCAGCTGAGGTACGTTCACGCGACATAAAGGTCACTGCGTTAGCGATTTTAATTTGTTTACCAGTGGCAACTTGTAAGACTTTCATGCCTTTTTTATACTCACCACTAACGATACGCATAAAAGCCAAGCGATCATGGTGCTTGGGATCCATGTTTGCCTGAATTTTAAACACAAAGCCTGTCAGTTTAGCTTCATCGGGCCTGACTTCACGCACGTCTGATTCACGATTTTGTGGGATTGGTGCATATTCAATAAAACCGTCGAGTAGATTTTGGATGCCGAAGTTAGAGATGGCAGAACCAAAGAAAACCGGGGTTTGTTTGCCTGCCAGAAATTCATCTAAATTAAAAGGTGTCGTCGTCTCTCGAATCAGTTCGACTTCTTCACGCATTTCAGTCGCCACTTCTTTACCCAAAATGGTATCGAGTTCTGGATTGTTAGCACCGTCAATAATGATGTTTTCACCAATCTCAGAGTTCTTACCAGCTTCGTATAAATAGACTTTGTCATCGAGTAAATGTACCACACCCTTAAAGCGTTTACCCATGCCGATTGGCCAAGTGATGGGTGCACATTCAATATTAAGTACAGTTTCAACCTCGTCCATTAGATCAATAGGCTCTTTACCTTCACGATCAAGTTTGTTGATAAAGGTAAGAATAGGCGTGTCACGCAGGCGACAAACTTCCATCAGTTTGATGGTTCTCATTTCTACACCCTTGGCGACATCAATTACCATTAGTGCGGAATCAACCGCGGTGAGTGTACGATAAGTGTCTTCCGAGAAATCTTCGTGCCCGGGTGTATCAAGCAAGTTAATGACATGATTGTTATAATCAAACTGCATAATGGATGAAGTAATAGAAATACCTCTTTCTTTCTCCATTTCCATCCAGTCAGATGTGGCATGAGTACTGGCTTTACGAGCCTTAACACTGCCGGCAGTTTTGATGACGCCTGCGTATAGTAAGAGCTTTTCAGTCACTGTGGTTTTACCAGCATCAGGGTGAGAGATAATCGCAAAGGTGCGACGTTTGGACGCTTTACTCATGAGCTAGATTTCGCTTTTAATGATGAGCTCTATACCAGCTTCATCAAACATTTCTTGCGAGAGTTTAACGCTGTCATTCCAATTATCAAGCTCTTTAGATTTTTCAATCACCACTTTTTTAATACCGACTTGGATAATGCCCTTGGCACATTCTGAGCAGATTGGCAGTCCATGTACATACAGGGTGGCGCCATCGAGCGAGGCGCCTGAATAAGTGGCGTTGTATATGGCATTCATCTCTGCATGTACGACAAATTTGTATTTAGTTTCTCGGTTGTTATAGCGTTCATCAGTATCATCAATGCCGCGAGGAAAGCCATTAAAGCCTTGAGACAAAACTTCTTTTTTACTGCCGACAGTAACCGCACCTACTTGGGTAGAAGGATCTTTTGACCAAGTAGCAACCTCAGCTGCCAATGCTAAATATCGTTCATCCCATTTGTCTAAATTACTCATAAGCAGCTATTTTAACGTATCTTGATTGAGGCTAGACTGATCAACACCAAGATTAAAGTTACCATCCAAAAACGCACAATGATTTTAGGTTCTGATAAGCCTTTCTTTTCAAAGTGATGGTGTAGTGGCGCCATTAAAAAGACGCGTGTTTTGGTACGTTTGTACCAGCCAACTTGAATGATAACAGATAAGGTTTCAGCGACAAAAACACCACCCATAATAAATAATAATATTTCTTGGCGAACGATAATCGCAATAACCGCCAAAATTGCACCGAGTGATAATGAACCAACATCACCCATAAAGATTTCAGCGGGGTAAGTATTAAACCACAAGAAGCCAAATCCTGCGCCCATCAGTGCAGCGCAAATGACAAACACTTCACCAGTGCCGGGCATAAATGGCATGTTAAGATATTCAGAAAAATTATGGTTGCCGCTAATATAAGCAAAAATCGCAAAGGCGCCTGAGATTAAAATCACCGGCATGATTGCCAAACCATCTAAGCCATCGGTTAAATTGACTGCATTAGAACTACCCACAATCACAAAGTAAGACAGCACTCCTAGCCCTATAGCCCCCAAAGGAATACTCCAATCTTTAAAAAATGGAATGAGTAGTTCTGTAGAGATAGGCTGGTGTGTGTTATTAACCAACCAAACTCCAATGACAATCGCCCCTAGTGATTGTGCTAAATATTTTTGTTTAGAGCTTAGACCATCAGAAGATTGATGTTTGATTTTTAGATAATCATCAACGAAGCCAATAACGCCAAAAATAAGCGCAGTAGTAATTACAATCCATAAAAAAGAATTATGTAAATCGCCCCAAATAAGGATGCTAGAAACAAAACAAAATAGAATAATTATTCCACCCATGGTGGGAGTGCCGGCTTTTACCAAGTGTGACTCTGGGCCGTCAGTGCGCACAACCTGGCCAATTTGATATTGTTGTAACTTAGCAATAAAGAAATGACCCAGAAATAGACTAATAAACAATGCTGTCAACATGGCCAAGACTGCACGAAGGGTTAAGTAGTTTAAAACATCAAAACCTGAGTCAAACTGGGAAAGAAAGCCGAGAAATTCTAAAAACATTAGTTTAAGTCGTTAATTGAAAGTAATTCTAAGTTAAAAATAAGCAATGATTTTTGAGGAAGGGCACTACGTGCGCTATCGCCATAGATTTGTGCATAAGAGGCGATCATAGTACGTTTTTCACCAATACTCATGTCTAAAACTGACTGGTCAATAATTCTAATAATCTCGCCAGATCCAGCAGCAAAAGGTAAGGGCTTTCCTGCTTTACGTAGGTTGGTACCATTATCTAAATCAATAGATAAGCTGACTTTAACCTGATTCCCTGGTTTGGGTGATTTTCCATTACCTGTATGGTTGATTTGCACAAAATGACCTTCTGTTGCAACTTTTGCATCGGGATAATTAGCTTTTACAAAACCAATAAGTTTTCCTCTTTTTTTGGATTTTTTAACTACTGCCTTGATTAAATATTTTTTGTTATAGTTTTGAAAGGCGGCTTCATCGGTTGCAAATTTTGTAGCTTGATCGCCAATACGAATGATTTTTACTTTACGAATAAAATCATCTTTTTTAATACGATTAACCACATTCATTCCGTCAACCACATGACCAAAAACTGTGTGTTTCCCATCTAACCAAGTGGTGGCTCTGTGGGTAATAAAAAACTGTGAACCGTTAGTGCCAGGGCCCGAGTTTGCCATTGATAGAACACCGCCAGAATTATGGGATAAATCTGTTATTTCATCTGCAAATTGATAGCCCGGACCACCGGTACCATTACCTTTCGGATCTCCTCCTTGAATCATGAAATTATCAATCACACGGTGAAATTTTAAGCCGTTATAAAAAGGTTTGCCAATTTGAATATTTGAGCGTTTTGTACCCTCAGCTAAGCCGACAAAATTAATAACAGTGAGTGGGGTTTTTTCATAGGCAAGTTTAATAATAATATCGCCTTGATTGGTATGTAAGTTAGCATACAAGCCATCGTCTAATTTTGCCTGAGATTGAAGTGATAAGAAAAGTGCTAAAAATATAGTTAGAATTCGCATGATTACCCTTAAAAATAAAACCAATATGTTACCAAAGATTTAAATTTTAATCGGTTAAAATACTTTGGTTAAACTAATAACACTTATTAGACACTTAATTTTGGAGAAAGTATGTCTTTATTAATTACCGATGAATGTATTAATTGTGATGTTTGTGAGCCAGAGTGCCCAAATGAAGCGATTTATATGGGTGATGAGATCTATGAAATTGATCCTGACAAATGCACCGAATGCGTTGGTCATTTTGATACACCTCAATGTGCAGAAGTTTGCCCAGTAGATTGTTGTTTATCAGACCCTGATAACGTTGAAACAGAAGAAGAATTATTAGCCAAGCTGGCATAAATAATATTCATTACATAAAAAAAGGCGACCATTAGGTCGCCTTTTTTATGTTTAAAACTTAAGCTTATTTGTTAAGCGTAGCTTTAAGTGCTGCTAAACATAAGGTAATATTTTCCAGGCGTGAAGTGTGACCCATTAAGCCAATACGCCATACTTTTCCTGCGTAAGCGCCTAAGCCTGCACCAATTTCTAAATTGTAATCATTTAACAAAGTAGAGCGAACAGCGGCATCGTCTGCACCTTCAGGAATGAACACGGCGTTTAGTTGTGGCAGACGGTCTTCTTTTTTCACTAGGAAATTAATACCCATTTCCTCTAAACCATCTCTTAAAATCTCATGGTTTTTTTGATGACGCGCCCATGCATTTTCAAGGCCTTCATCACTAAGCATTACCAGTGATTCGTGTAAGCCATATAAAGTATTAACAGGTGCTGTATGGTGATAAGTACGCTTAGCGCCTTCACCCCAATAACCCATTACTAAGTTAAGGTCTAAGAACCATGAAGTCACTGGTATTTTTCGATCAGTTAATTTTTTAATGGCACGTTCACTAATACTGATTGGTGAAATACCTGGCATTGCTGATAGACATTTTTGTGTGCCTGAATAAATCGCATCGATTCCCCACTCGTCTACACGAAGCTCAACACCACCCAATGAAGTCACCGCATCAACAATAGTAATGCAATCGTGTTGATGTGCCAGTTGACATAAGGTTTTAGCATCAGAAAGTGCACCCGTTGAAGTCTCGGCATGAACAAACGCTAGAATGACTGCATCTGGGTTGTCTTTAAGTGCTTGCTCAACCTTGTCAGTTGAAACTGCTGTACCCCAGTCGTCTTCAACCACAATCGCTTCACCACCAAAACGTGTGATATTTTCTTTCATACGTATGCCGAATACACCATTGATACAAACGATTACTTTGTCACCAGGCTCAACCAAGTTAGCAAAGCAAGTTTCCATACCTGCAGAACCTGGAGCCGATACAGGCATAGTTAGGTCGTTTTCAGTTTGAAATGCATATTTAAGTGCTTCTTTGGTTTCATCCATCATGCCAACAAAAGCAGGATCTAGATGTCCGATAGTTGGGCGTGCCATTGCAGATAAAATTCTTGGGTGTACATCACTTGGGCCTGGACCCATTAGTGTTCTAATTGGTGGATTAAACGATTTCATAGTCTTTTAAGGTTAATAAATTTAAAGAAACTATTATAATGACTTGTATGTCAGTTACCGAACAATTATTACGCGCTCTACCTGAGGGTGTTGTTATTACTGGAGATGAAAATACACGCCCGTTTGAGTGTGATGGCCTTGGTGTCTATAGGCAAAAACCTTTAGCGGTAACATTGCCCGAGAACATCGAGCAAATTAAGCATATTTTAAAAATTTGTAAAGCCAATAATACACCCGTGGTGACACGTGGCGCAGGCACAGGTTTGGCAGGTGGCGCGATGCCGTTAGAGAAATCTATTGTATTAGGGTTGTCAAAACTCAATCAAGTGAAATCCATAGATGCTGAAAATCAATTAGCTGTCGTTGAGCCAGGTGTTAGAAATATTGCTATAAGTGAAGCAGTTGCTGAATATGGTTTGTATTACGCACCCGATCCATCAAGCCAAATTGCTTGTACGATTGGCGGCAACGTAGCTGAGAACTCAGGTGGTGTACATTGCCTTAAGTATGGCTTAACCGTACACAATATTGAATCTTTAACAATGCTCACCATGGATGGTGAAGAGCTAACCCTAAGTCGTCAAGACGATGGCATGGGTTTACTGGCATTGATGAATGGTTCTGAGGGTTTATTAGGTATTATGATTGAAATCACGGTGAAGCTCACACCAACACCGCAACTTGCTAGAGTGGTTATGGCAGCTTATGATTCGGTACGTGATTGTGCCAATGTCGTGGCTGAAATTATCAAGGCCGGTATCATCCCAGCAGGCTTAGAAATGATGGATAAATTTGCTATTGAAGCTGCTGAGGGCTTTGCCAAAGTGGGTTACCCCTTGAATGCCGAGGCTTTGTTGCTGTGTGAATTAGATGGTACTGAGGCGCAAGTACAAGCCGAACTTGATATTGTACTAAAAGTATTGTCAGGCGCCTCTACTTTAAAAGTGTCAGAAAGTGAAGAAGAGCGCCTGAATTTATGGAAAGGGCGTAAATCTGCATTCCCTGCGGTGGGGCGTTTATCGCCTGATTACTACTGCATGGATGGTACTATTCCACGTCGTCATTTAGCAGACATGTTAGAAAAAATTAACCAACTCTCTCAAAAATATCAACTTAGAGTGGCCAATGTTTTTCATGCGGGAGACGGCAACTTACATCCGCTGATTTTGTATGATGCAAACATTCCGGGCGAGCTAGAAAGAACGGAAGAATTTGGTACCGATATTTTAAAACTCAGTGTTGATATGGGCGGCACCATTACTGGTGAGCATGGTGTCGGTATTGAAAAGCTCAATGCTATGTGTCATCAATTCAACAACAAAGAGCTAGAAATTTTTCACAAGATTAAACAAGCTTTTGACCCAGACTCATTATTAAACCCTGGAAAAGCAGTGCCCGAGCTTCATCGTTGTGCTGAGTTGGGTGCTATGCATGTGCATCATGGTGAGTTACCACACCCAGAATTGGAGCGCTTTTAATGGCAGATAGAATCGCCCAACTGCAAGCATTAGTTCAAGAGTCACGCAGTTTGCACATCAATACCGAATGGCTAGATTATGCTGGCGTAGTGGAATATTACCCAGAAGAATTAGTGATGACAGTTAAGGCTGGTACCACCATTGCTGAGCTTAAAAAACAGTTAAGTAAAAACAACCAGTCCTTAACTTTTTATACCAAGGATGACAATACCAGCATTGGCGCTATGTATGCCAATGGCGGAGAAGATATCTCTGACAGTGTTTTAGGGGTGCAAATTATTGATGGCAATGGTGAGGCGTTAAATTTTGGTGGTCAGGTAATGAAAAATGTCGCTGGCTATGATGTGGCGCGTTTATTAGTCGGATCCAAGGGTAAGCTGGCTGTGATTACACAGATCAGTTTTAAGGTATTGCCAAGTGCCTATGTTAGTGATCTTTCAGCACCGATTAAGACTAACAATAACCCAGCATTACGAACTGAAATTGAACAAAGATTAAAGTCAGTATTTGATCCTAAAGGTATTTTTCAGTAATGCAAACAAATCATATTCAAAATCAAAAGGCCAA
>JAUWPG010000058.1 GCA_030611725.1 Gammaproteobacteria bacterium | reverse complement strand
CATGATATTTACTCTATTGAAGATTTATCACAACTCATTTTTGATCTTAAACGCTCAAACCCTGCCGCACGTATCAGTGTAAAACTTGTAGCAGAAGTCGGTGTTGGGACTATTGCCGCAGGTGTAACCAAAGCCAAATCTGATCATATCGTCATTGCTGGTCATGATGGTGGTACTGGTGCGTCGCCACTAACCTCAATCAAACATGCAGGCTTACCGTGGGAGTTAGGTCTGGCTGAAACCCATCAAACTTTAGTGATGAATGACTTGCGTTCACGTGTGGTTATTCAAACCGATGGTCAACTTAAAACCGGTCGCGATGTAGCAATTGGTGTATTACTCGGTGCTGAAGAATTTGGGTTTTCTACGGCACCACTCGTAACCATGGGCTGTATTATGATGCGCAAGTGTCACCTTAATACTTGCCCAGTGGGTATTGCTACGCAAGATAAAGAATTACGCAAGAAATTTACGGGCAAGCCAGAGCATGTGGTGAATTACTTATTTATGGTGGCTGAAGAATTGCGCATGATTATGGCAGAACTAGGGTTCAAGACTGTGAATGAAATGATTGGTCGTGTGGATATGTTAGAAATGAATCAAGCTATTGATCACTGGAAACAAAGTTCAATTAACTTAGACGCTCTATTAACGCCGGCAAATAAACCAAATGCCGATACTGGCACATACCAAAGCATCTTACAAGACCATCAATTAGAATTACAACTCGATAACAGTCTGATCGAACTGTCTAAAATAGCCATTGAAGGTGATGAATCTGTGCAGATTGACTCAATCATTACCAATGTGGATCGTGCCGTTGGCGCGATGTTGTCTTCTCACGTGGTAAAAACACGTGGTAGTAACAACCTTAAAGAAGGCGCAATCCACATCAACTTCAAAGGTTCGGCAGGTCAATCATTAGGAGCATTTTTAGCTAAAGGCATTACCCTTGAGGTTGAAGGCGATGCCAATGACTATGTTGGTAAAGGCTTGTCGGGCGGTCGCGTCATTATTTATCCACCAAAAAATTCTACTTTCAAATCAGACGAAGAAATCATCGCTGGTAACGTTTGTGGCTATGGTTCAACCGGCGGCGAGATGTACCTCTCTGGTCGTGTAGCAGAACGCTTTTGTGTGCGTAATTCAGGCGTAGTCGCTGTGGTTGAAGGTGTGGGCGATCATGGCTGTGAATATATGACCGGCGGTCGTGCTATTATCTTAGGTGACGTGGGTCGTAACTTCGGCGCCGGTATGAGTGGTGGCATCGCTTATATCTACAACCCAAATGAAACATTTGAGGCAATGGTTAACCCAATCATGGTAGACCTTGATCCAATGGATAATGAAGCGCAAAAGGAGTTGTTTAAATACGTCTCTAACCACGCCAAGTTCACAGGCTCTGTCGTTGCACAACGTATTGTCGATAATTGGGATAAAGAACTCAAACACTTTATCAAGGTAATGCCAAAAGACTTTAAGCGCGTCTTACAGCAAAATGCTAAATAAACCAAAAAAGGCTGTGAAAATAGCCTTTTTTTTGAATAGCAATTTTATATGGGTATTAAATCAATAGTATCAGCCGTTTGATCAATCACTGCATCAACACCATTACCCACCACTGGAATAATTGAAATTACCGCGCCGGTTGCGCGCATAGGTACTGTCACTATTTTTGTCAGCACACAGCCTGACAATATAATCAATGTAAACAATAACGATGTAATTTTTAACATATTTTATTCCTCTCTAAAACGGTAAAGTGATAAGTATGACGGTTTTTTTTATCTGGTGTGTGTGATTCTCTACTAATTTCACTAAATTCAGATCGCTCAAATTTTGGGAAGTGTGCATCACCTTCATACTTTCCCTCAATTTGAGTAATGTAGAGCCTATCAACACTTGGTAACATTTGTTCATAAAATGAAGCACCCCCCATTACCATAACTTCATTATCGTCTTTGGCCAATTCTAGAGCGGCGTCAATACTACCAACCACTTCACAGCCTTCAGCTTGAAAGTCCATATTACGACTCACCACCACATTACGACGATTTGGCAGGGGGCGCCCTATTGACTCATAAGTTTTTCTACCCATTAGTACTGTCTTGCCTGTGGTGGTTTGTTTAAAATAACCCAAATCAGCCGGTAAATGCCAAGGCAGTTTATTGTCCTTGCCAATGAGCTGGTTATCGTCCATAGCAACAATAATTGATAAGCGCATGAAAAAGCCCTAAATAACGTAAAATGGTTTCTATTTTACAAACACCTTTGCTTGCCGTGTCATTAATTCTCGCATCCTCTTCACCATTCAGAAAAGAAGTTCTCTGCAAATTGGGCATAGACTTTGATGTTGTTTCTCCAAATATTGATGAATCAAGAAAAGACGGCGAAACGCCTGAACAATTGGTGTATCGATTGGCTGAGGAAAAAGCAGGCGAGGTAGCAAAAACTCACAATGGTCTTATCATTGCCTCAGATCAAGTGGCAACACTCGATAGCGGCATACGCTCTGATGATGTAATTCTGACCAAGCCACACACGCACGAAAATGCCATCAAACAACTTCAGAAAAGCTCTGGGAATGTGGTCACTTTTGTTACCAGTTTGACACTTTTAAATACAAATACCCATAATATTCAAACAATTGTTGAAACTTTCAAGGTTGTTTTTAGAGTATTGAGTGATCAACAAATTGATCATTACCTCAAAAAAGAGCAGCCCTATAATTGCGCAGGCAGTTTTAAATCTGAAGCATTGGGTATTAGCTTGTTTGAACGTTTAGAAGGCAATGATCCTAATACTCTAATCGGCTTACCATTGATTCAACTCATCAAAATGCTAGAACATGAAGGCGTTGACGTCTTAGCAAATTAGGAATGCCGCAGCTATATTTGCAAGATTCTGCACCCTTCCAGTCTGGACAAAAAATTTATTGGGGTTCGCTCTATGGTAGTGCACAAGCACTTGCACTGATCGAATTTGCCAAAATACAAAATGAAATTGTATTGGTTATTGCTGATAATATTACACATTTTGACCACCTTGTTAAATCGCTTAATTTTTACAATGATGGTCTTGATATTCTCAAGTTTGACAATTGGGAAGTGCTTGCCTTTGATCATTTCTCTCCACATCCAGACATCACTTCGAGTCGCTTAAGCACACTCTCTAAGTTGCCAAGTTTAACCAAGGGTATTGTTGTCACCACTTTAGAGTCCTTATCTCAACAATTGTGTCCGTTAGAATTTATTCAAAAATATAGTTTTGATTTACACACAGGTGATAAATTAAACATTCAGACATTCGCCGATAGACTGATCAAAATTGGTTACAACCGCGTTACCACTGTAATGGAGCATGGTGAATTTACCATCAAAGGGTCATTGATTGATTTGTACCCAATGGGCGCCAAGTCTCCTTATAGAATCGACTTATTCGATCAAGAAATTGACTCTATCCGAAAATTTGATGCCTCTACACAACGCTCGATTAATGAAGCAGATCATCTGTCATTACTGCCTGCAAGAGAATTTTCAACTGATCCAGAAAGTATTGAAATTTTTAAAGCCAACTATTTAAAAATTTTCAACAATACAGAGGACTTTATTTTTACCGAAGTCAGCGAGTCTCGTTTGCCAAATGGCATTGAATTCTACCTTTCGTTATTTTTTAACCACACTAACACCCTGTTTGATTATCTACCAGACAACACAATTATTGCCACCCATCTAGGTTTCAGTGCACTGGTTGACAGCGCCTATGATGAAATCAACAACCGGCACCAACAAGCCACTACAAATCTAGACAGAGTGCCATTGCCGATTGATCAAGTATTCTTAAACAAAGACCAATTATTTGGCCAAATCAAGTCTGCCCAACAGTTGGTGATCGGTTCATCAAAATTAGAACAAAAATCCACTGGGCTGAACTTTCCCAGTCAGTTGTTGCCGCCACTCAATATTGATGCACAAGCCAAAAATCCGTTGGTCAAATTCTTAAATTTTTCAAAGAAATTTACCGGCAGAATACTGATTGTTTGTGAATCTGAAGGCAGGAAAAGTGTACTCACTGACCTGCTCATTAATCATGAGCTCAAACCAGATTCTGTTGAGCATTGGCAAGACTTCATTCAAAATGAACAAAGATTATGTATTACCAATGCCAATCTTAGCGATGGACTGCTCACAGAAGGAGTTGGAGTTGTTACTGAAGTCAATCTGTTTGGCGCAGATGTTGTTAAACAACAAAGACGTCGACGTGCCAAACACAAAGATTTTGATGAGGCCATTAAAAGCCTGGTGGAGATTCAAATTGGCGATCCTATTGTGCACGAGAGTTACGGCGTGGGCCGCTACCTAGGGTTAAAAACCCAGACCTTCGATGGCTTGTCACAAGATTTCTTAATGTTGGAGTATGCTAATGGCTCCAAACTCATGGTGCCAATGACCTCACTGAATTTGATTTCACGTTATTCTGGTGCCTCAGCTGACATTGCCCCCTTGCATAAACTTGGCACCAATCAGTGGAGCAAGGCCAAGCAAAAAGCCCGTGAGGCTCTGCATGATATTGCTGCAGAGTTGCTAGAAATCTACGCCAAACGACAATCACAAATAGGCTTTGCTTTCCCTGAACCGAGTGATGCTTATTCATCATTTGTAACCAGTTTTCCCTTTGAGGAAACCCCTGATCAATTAAAAACTATGGGCGAGGTGTTGGCTGATATGCAATCTATACGACCAATGGATCGATTGGTGTGCGGTGATGTGGGCTTTGGTAAAACTGAAATCGCTATGCGTGCGGCATTTTTAGCAGTTGAATCTGGCAAACAGGTGGCTATTTTAGTACCCACTACATTGTTGGCTAACCAACACTACCAATCATTCAAAGACCGATTTGTTAATTACCCAATCGAGATTGCTGCACTTTCTCGCTTTCAAACATCGAAAGAGCAAGCGCACATCAAACAACAACTGATTGAAGGGAAAATTGACATTGTTATCGGCACACACAAGCTCATTCAAAGCAGTATTAAATACCAAAGCTTGGGTTTAGTGATTATCGATGAAGAGCATCGATTTGGTGTTAAACAAAAAGAGGCATTAAAAAAAATTCGTGGGCAAAGTGATATTCTTACCATGACTGCCACCCCAATCCCACGTACACTGAATATGGCACTCGGATCACTCAGGGAATTATCAATCATTGCCACGCCGCCACAAGGTCGGAGCGCAATCCAAACCTTTGTGAATGAGTGGAACGATGACACCATTCAAGAGGCGTGCTCAAGGGAGTTACACCGTGGTGGGCAAATATTTGTTCTACACAATGACATCGATTCAATCGACAATATGGCGGAAACTCTAAAAACCTTAGTGCCAAATGTTCATGTACGCGTTGCCCATGGGCAAATACCAACACGTGAACTAGAGCGAATTATGGGCGACTTTTATCATGGTCGTTTTCAAATATTGGTGTGTACCACGATTATTGAAACTGGAATTGACATCCCTAATGCCAATACCATCATCATCAATAATGCGCAAAACTTTGGTCTAGCACAACTTCATCAACTTCGTGGAAGAGTCGGTCGATCACATCATAGGGCTTATGCTTATTTAGTAATAAAATCTCACTTATCACTTAGCTCAAATGCCAAGAAGCGTTTAGATGCCATTGAATCATTAGAAGAGTTAGGTGCAGGCTTTATGCTCGCCAATCATGATCTAGAGATACGTGGCGCAGGTGATTTACTAGGTGATAATCAATCAGGAAAAATTAGTGAAATTGGCTTTAACCTCTATCATGATCTGCTCAAACGTACAATAGATGCGATGCGTGCAGGCGAACAAATCAATTTAAATGAGCCAATCAATCAAGAAATCGAAATAGATATAGGTATATCCTCGATCATACCTGAAACTTATTTAGGGGATGTGCACGAACGCCTAGTACTGTACAAACGTATTTCTAATGCTAAGGATGACAGTCAACTTAAAGAACTAAAAATTGAAATGATTGATAGGTTTGGTCTATTGCCCGATGCTACCAAAAATTTATTTGCCGCCACACAATTAAAAATATATTGTGACGAAATAGGCATTAATAAAATTAGTATTTTTGACGAAAAGGCGCATTTATTTTTTTCCGATAAAACTAAAATTGAGCCAATTAAAATTATTAATCTAATCCAGAAAAAGCCTCAAGTCTATCAACTTAAGGGAAACAATCAACTAGTTTATAAAGAAAACATGCCTGAGGACATTAGACGTATTGAGTCGATACAAAATTTATTAGAATCTCTAAATTAGCCTGTATCTAACCAATAATGGCGTTACGAATTTAGAAGCGAAAAGCAAAAATACAACACAGCCTAATACATCTCCGACAAAGAATGAACCTAAAAATATGATAGGCTCAATCTCTTCTTTTAAAATATCCATAAAGGTGAAGAATTTAGCTATGGTATTAATTAATGCAGTTAACATAATTAAAAATATACACGGTCCATAGTCAATCTTATTACTCTCGGAATAACTATTCAGTTGAAAATATTTAACTATGATGATCGCTAACATTGGTGCTAATGAACCAACTACAACATGTCCCATAAAACCTGACATACCATTGCCAAACCAATTGTCCCATAAAAAATAACCAATAAGTGTATTGGCTACAACAACTCCTGGAATAGCACGAGGTCCGAATAAAATATAACAGTATAGTGTTGCGCCCATCGGAAGATACAATAAGTTACCAATTGAAAAATCCATATATCCAACACTCTCAATCATTAACTGGGCAATGAGCACTAGAATTAATGAAACGACATTTCTTTGAGAATATAACATATAAATATTATATCACTATGAACTATGAACTATTTATTTTTAACTTAAAGGGTGGTTTTGGTTTTACTATGCCT
>JAUWPG010000036.1 GCA_030611725.1 Gammaproteobacteria bacterium | reverse complement strand
TGTCTTCAAAGATTTGATCAAGATCCTCATCTGTATCAATCGGCAAAGACAAAGCTTTAAACAATGCGGAATAATAATCAAAACGCCAGTCTGATGGCAGGTCATCTGGATAAAAATCACCTTGCAGATCTAAACCGCTACGACCAATTAAAAACTCTGTTTCACTCATCTGAAATGATATACCTTTATAATAACCAAAAAAAAATAACAAAAAATCAATATGCCCGATATTCTACTACCAATTATTGCTCTTTTATCAGGTTTTGCACTTTTAATTTGGAGTGCAGATGTATTCACTGAAAATGGTGCAAAAATTGCCAATATATTTAAGGTTTCACCACTGATTATTGGGCTCATTATCTTTGGTTTCGGCACTTCAGCACCTGAAATGTTGGTATCTGGACTGGCAGCCATGGATGGCAATACAGGCCTGAGCATTGGTAACGCCATTGGCTCTAATATCTTTAACATTGCTTTAGTGCTTGGCATTAGTGCAATCATCTTGCCAATTGAGGTACATGAAGACATTCTAAAAAAAGAATGGATTTTTCTCATGGTCGCTACCCTTTGTGCTGGATTATTGTTAAGTGATGGATATCTTGACGTGACTGATGGTCTTATCCTATTGTCGCTTCTGATTTTATTTTTAGCCTACACTCTAAAAGAGGCAAAAAACAAAAAACATCATGAATTCGATGAACTTGAACATGTCGTAGATAAAGATCAGACAAATAAAATATGGGCATTGTTATTAATTAGTTTGGTCGTACTTATCTCTAGTGCAAAAATGGTGGTATATGGCGGTGTTGAAATTGCAAAATTTTTCCAAGTATCTGATCTGGTGATTGGCTTAACGGTTGTTGCGCTTGGTACTAGCTTGCCAGAGTTGGCGGTTTCTATCAGTAGTGTTTTGAAAAAACAATTCGATATGGTGGTGGGCAATGTGATTGGATCCAATCTTTTTAACACCATTGCTGTATTGGCAATCCCGGGGCTTATTCACCCTTCTGACGTGCCAGAAGGGGTGCTTAGCCGAGACTACCCAATCATGTTATTATTGACTGTACTGTTGTTTGTGGTTTCTTTTAAATTTGGCAAAAAACACATCATCAATCGTTTTGAAGGGGTTGTGCTGGTGAGTGTGTTTGGTTTATACATGTGGCAATTATTTTGAACTTAACCCTGGCAAACGAGAAAGCAACAAGAAAACTCTCACAACAGTTGGCGCAATGCGTAAAAGAAATTAACAACACGCTTGTGATTTATCTAGAAGGTGATCTTGGTGCTGGAAAAACCACACTTGCCAGAGGCTTTATTCAAGCATTTGGTTTTGATCGAGTCAAAAGCCCAACCTACTCTCTAGTAGAAAGTTATCAAAACAAAGACATTAATATTCATCACTTTGATTGTTATCGTCTTAGCAACTCTGAAGAGCTGGACTATATTGGCATACGCGATTATCTTGGTCCTGGCCATATTCAGTTAATCGAATGGCCGAATCTTGGCAAAGGGGCAATTTCACCAGCTGACTTAACCATTATTCTTAGCGGTATCGACGAACAAAGACAAGCACAGATCACTACTCATACTTCAACAGGTGAGCAATTATTGCAATGCGTAAATTTATAAGCCTTACTAATTATTGGTCTATATTTCAACGCCACTTATGTTGATAGTTGAAACTGCGTTTATTTTCAACCCTAAAGAAGGGTGTCGACTAAACAAATACTAAAGAACAAGATAAAATTGATAACGACACCTATCAAGGCGCCTTAAATTATTATCGATGGCTACTTACCAGTCTTTTCAGGTGCTACGCCTTCTTTTGGTGGCTCGTAATTAGGATCGTTAGGGTTCATAAAGATAAAACCATAACCATTCTCGGTATCGATTTCATCAAAATCTACCGCCATCCCCTCTAACAACTCTTTTTGTGAATAAGCAACCACATATTCGATGCCGTTAGATTCTAGATGGATATCATTATCTGAGCGCTCATCAAAGCCCATTAAGTATTGGAAACCTTCGTCAGTTTGATCAACTGCAAAACGAATATTTAATCCGTGAGCGTCAGGGTTTTGTGTTGATAAACCGATTTCTTCGGCGGCACGTTTGGTAATTGTAATCATAATTTTTTGTTTTTAATGTCTTTAATAAAATTCACAAATTGCCCACCCCAGTGATTACCACCAATACTTCTCAAGTGTGTATAAGTGGCCAACAAGTTGTGGACCAAAATTCCATCGTGTTTATTATCCACACCTACACCGCGTAAAACCTCATAGGCATAATGGGTTTTAGGACTGATATTTTCTAACTTTGAATAATGAAATTCATGGGCATAAACACGATCAGCTACCTTGTTCCACGGGTGTTTATTGGTTGGCGACAATTGTACGTAACCTCGGCCAATCGGCTTGGGCGTCATCAAGGTATCAGCCTCAATCACACCGACCATTTTATGTGATTTTCCTTGGTGAGTAATTTTTCTACTCAAATACATCAGCCCGCCACACTCAGCGTAAGTGGGTAAACCTGCTTCAATTTTGGTTTTAATATCGGCTAATAAAGATTGGTTTTCTGATAAGGATTCTAGCTGCATCTCTGGAAAACCACCGCCAATAAACAAAGCGTCTGCCTTAGGTAATTGCACATCTTGCAAGGTATCAAAATACACCAAATCAACCCCTAAAGATTTAAATGCATTAAGATCGTCTGGATAATAAAAACCAAAAGCACTGTCTTTAGCAACAGCAACAGTTAAATATTTTTTGGCGATATTTACTTTTACTGTTGTTGGTTTAATGACTTGCTGATTTAAGCCCTTTATTTTTTCAAGATCTACCTGATCAGCAATGTGTTTGGCCGCACGACTAATAAAAGCTTGTGACTCGGGTGCTTCATTAGCTGGCACTAAACCTAAATGACGTTCATCAATAATGAGTTCTGTAGAACGACGAATCGCACCTAAAACAGGGATATCAGTGTAATACTCAATAGCCTGAATAAGCTTTGACTCGTGGCGATCACCTGCTACTTTATTAAGAATGACGCCAGCAATATCTACATCCTTATCAAATGCTTGATAGCCACTGATTAATGGTGCGACACCACGGGTAATGCCTGTAGCATCAACGACTAAAATAACTGGCATCTTAAGTAGCTTAGCAAGATCTGCATTAGCATCGCCACCAGTCACTTTCATGCCGTCAAATAGGCCTTTATTACCTTCAATAATAGTTATGTCACTTTGACTTGCGTATTGCTCATACAGGTGAGTAATTTCCTTTTCAGACATGTTATAAAAATCAAGATTATAACAAGGGTTGCCACTGGCTTGAGAAAGCCAAATAGGATCGATATAATCTGGGCCCTTTTTAAAAGATTGAATGCCCAAAGACCGTTGTTTGAATGCTGCACACAACCCTAGACTAACAACAGTTTTACCTGAAGATTTATGTGCAGCTGATATGTAAAAAGCAGAAGGCATACTTGCCTTTAGTAATTAAATACGATTAGTTTAGCCTTTATGGTGAGGGTCGGCAACCTCGTTAGCTAAACTTTCAGGTAAAAATGGTAAGATTTTTACTAAAAATGTTATTGCAATTAAAGCTACTGCAATACCGCCTACACCTAAAATGGTCTCAGGCAAGGAAGGTGTATACGTCGCAATCCCACCATAGCCTTCTAAAATTTCTTTACCTGGGAACATTTCTAATGGATACGCTTGACCGCCAATAATAATAATATAAAGCTGGATTACGCCACCAATCAAAACAAGAAGAGAAGCTAAACCTAAAGTCGAACGATTGCTTTTAAGTGCCGGATGATAAATCAATGCCATTGGGATCAAGCTACCTAAAATAATTTGTCCATACCAGAACAGCTGCGTATAAACACCACCATCAAATAAAATAAAATTTTCAACGCCTGCATTTTCAGCCAAATATAAACTTCCTAAATGTTTCACTACGACAAAATACATGACCGCTGCGACAAATACACCTAAAAGATTGCCTAGGCGATCAACCACCGCATCACCTAACGGACGCTCAGTCCATTTATAGCTGGCCATTAAAATTAGAATAAAGAAAGCCAAGCCAAAAGCAAATGACATAATGATAAACATCGGCGCCATGATAACTGCATCATATGCTTGACGAGCCACCAAGAAACCAAAAATAGAACCAGTACCAGTGGTTAGAATCAAACGCCATGAAAATGCAACTAAGCCAGCTTTAGAGCTAAATTTGTTCATACGACGCTCAAACATCATCCATAAATACACAGCAACAATCACGAAGAAACCGTTATATAAAATAATATTCCAAGCAAAAATTGATTTAAAGTTATATTCAGTCATCGCTATAATCAAACGATCAGGACGACCTAGATCAAGCACTAATACCATTAAGCCACCTGCTAATAGCGCTAATGCCACTAACCCAGATAAGCGTGACAACGGTTTGTACATTTTCTTATGAAAAACGGATGCAATTGAAGCAACATTTAATGCACCAGAAGCTGCAACGATTAAGAACAAAGCAAACACATGAGGTATGCCCCAAACAATGCGGTTACTCATACCTGTCACATAATGACCATGGTGTTCCATATAATAAACAGCACCCAATGCCGCTAAAATAAGTATGCCTAAACCTGAAATCAACGCATAAAAACCTAAACTTCTTCCTTGAGTTTCTTCGTAACGAATGTTCATAAAATTCCTAAATTTTGTTACTGTTAAATTCCGCTATAACGTACACCTGTATTCAGATCTAAATCCGCTCTAATTTGAGCACTTTGAACTTTTTTCAATGTTTGGTTAATGTTACTATTCGCATCATATAAATCACCAAAGATGACTGCATCACTATTTACACTAGCCACACAAGCTGGTGTCTCGTTATTGTCAACCTTGTGTACACATAAAGTACAAGACTCTACTGTGCCTTTGCCTCGTGGCATATGTTCGCGCTGATCGGTTAATTCTTCGTGTACAAACGAACGGGCATCGTATGGACATGCCATCATGCAGTAACGACAGCCGATACAAAGGTGTTTATCTACGAGCACAATACCATCTTCACGCTTCATTGAAGCATTGGTTGGACAAACATCCACACATGGTGGTTCCTCACAATGTTGACACATCAGTGGTAAGCTGGTTATTTTTCCGGTAGCTTTGTCTTGTACTTTTAATTTTTTAACCCAAGTTGGTTTTTGATCACCCGTTGAATGTACTTCACTGCCCCAGCCATTTTCTTGCTGACAAGCACTGACCATGCCATCAATATTGGCTTCAGTTAGCTTATTGGTATCAATCAACATACCCCAACGCTTTTCACTGGTAACTGGGTTATCACTTGTGTTAGCTGCAAAAGTGGTTAAAGTAATACCACTCGCAATCGTAGCAACACCGACAGTAGTCGCACTACTGGTTTTAATAAAATCACGACGATTTAATGTCTTACTCATTATTTAGTCCCTTTACGTGGTGTTGTACGGTGACAACTAAAGCAATCAACGCTCACACTCACTTTTTGGTGACAAGTCGAACAGAATTGATCTTGATCATTTATCGAATGGTATTGGTTGGTTTGTTTATCTTTAGTAGCATGACAGTTAACACAACCTTTGAGTGAATTTTCTTTAGTGCGAACACCTTCTCTGTGCGTTTTATCACGTTTATGATTTAAAAACTCAGGATGCATCTTGCGAATAACATCAAGACCATCGGTATGAAAAATCTTGCCTGAAGCTTTAATATTGCTAGCCTCTTCACCAAGATTAGAATAATCTGCATGCCTCTCAGCAAAAACATTGCCCACCAGTAAAACCATTAATATAACTACTAAACGATACATATATATTTTCTCTCGTAAATTGAATCTAATTAATCGCTACCCAAGCCCATTTGGATATATCCAGTTGGACAAACATCAGCACAAATATGACAACCAATACACTTATCATAGTCAGTATCAACATAACGACCTAGTGTTGATTCGTCTTTCTTTACTTTAAATACCGCATCCTGTGGACAGTACATAACACAGTTATCACACTCAAAACAAAGACCGCATGACATACAGCGACCCGCTTCTTCCTGTGCTTCTTCTGCAGAATAACCAATCAAACGCTCATCGAAATTACCGAGTACATTATCAACATTCACTAATACATGTTTACGCGCATTACGATCTTCATGATCAAAGTGACCTAAGAATAACTCAGTATGTGGAATGATCGATGCAAATGAACGATCCTCAAAGTTATGAACCGCATAATCAGCAGAATCAGTCGCTTCTGCAGGTGTGCCTTTTGCGTCATATTCTTCTTTTGGTGCAAGATCCCACTCATTGAGTTTTTCCATTAAGTCAAAGTAATGTACATCGACTTTAGGACGAGGAGATTGATCTTTACCTGTTAAATAATCACCAATACTTTCAGCCGCAATATTTGCTTGACCAATAGCTGTCGTTAATAAGTGAGGACGAACTACGTCACCACAAACAAAGAAACCTGGCTTATTAGGAACTTGGTAGTTTCTGTCTGCATCAATAAAGCCACGTTCATTAAAGAATGAATCGTCTATACCTTCATTATCTACATGTTGACCAATCGCTGAAACGATTAGTTCACATTCAACATCAAATTCAGAGCCTTCAATTGGTGTAGAGCCGTCGTCTGCTAAACGTATATAACGCAATGCAATTGCACGGCCATCTTCACCTTTAATCACTTCAATTGGGCTTAACTGGCCTTCAATTTCAACACCTTCACGATTCGCATCGTCAATTTCTTCTTGTGCTGCTGGCATGTTCTCAATAGTAGAACGTGTTGTTAACAACACGTCTGCACCTAAACGCTTAGAAGTATCAACCACATCATGAGCTGTATCGTTAAATATAACATTTTCTGGTCTATCTTTTTCTGGAGTGTTCGTGATATTGCCCAAACGACGAGCAACAGATACTACGTCAATTGACGTATCGCCACCACCAATACAAATCACTTTACCTGTAATATGCTGCAAACGACCTTGGTTGTAAGCCTCAAGGAAAGCAACACCCGATACACAATTACCCGCATCACCACCTGGAATAGGCAGTGAACGACCACTCATTGCACCGATTGAAAACAATACTGCATCATAGTCTTTTTCTAGTTCCTCAACAGTCACATCAACACCGATTTTTGTGTTCATTTTAGTTTCAACACCCGTTTCTAGAATACGCTCAATCTCGTACTCCAATACATCACGTGGTACACGATAATCAGGAATACCATACATCATCATGCCGCCTAATTTTTCGTATTTTTCAAATACAGTTACTGCATGGCCTTGCATACGCAATTTTAATGCAGCAGATAAGCCACCACAACCACCGCCGATAATTGCAACTTTTTTGCCAGTATCTGCAGCATTATTTTCAAACTTAAAGCCTTCTTCCTTAGCGTTGTCACCAATAAATTGCTCAACCGCATTAATACCGATCGTATCCTCAACTTCGTTGCGATTACAACCATCTTCACATGGTGCAGGACAAACACGACCCATGATTGATGGGAATGGGTTGGCATCCGTAGAGCGTTTAAATGCATACTCTTGCCAACTCATATCGCCTGGCGGCTTTTCCATGCCACGAACAATATCTAACCAACCACGAATGTTATGACCTGATGGGCACGAACCTTGACAAGGTGGAGTTTGAGCGATGTAAGTTGGACACTTATAAGTAGTATCATTTTGGAAAATCTTTTGATTCAATGGTACTGAACCTAACTCATCCCCTTCATCCTTAAACATTCTAAATGTGTGGTTTTCGCCTTTGTAATTTTGTCCATATGGATTCTTTTGCATATCAGTTCTCCTTGTCTATTATTCTGCTACTGACTCTTCTGCCACTTCGGCCTCAGAATCATCTGTTTGTGGTTTATCTATAACAATTGCTTCACTCACCAATTGGTGAGCACTCACGATCATGTATGGGTCAAAATCAAATTTTGGTAAAACTTTACTAAACTGTGACTTACAAATTGCACAAATTGCTACCAATGTATTAACGCCATCGGTTTTTTCAACTTCTTTTAACGCTTGCATTCTTGGCATTGCGCCTTTAATACGAATCTCCATCAAGTCATCTGTTAATATGCCGGCACCACCGCCACAACAAAATGTTGATTCTTTAATTGTAGTGCGCTCCATGTCTACATAGTTATTACAAACTGCCTTAATCACTTCACGCGGAAGAATAAACTGACCGTTTGGAATGCCACCCATGTTGGTTGCACGAGCAACGTTACACGAGTCGTGGAAAGTCACTGTACGATCATCATTTGCGGACTTATCAAACTTAAGCTTGTCGCGCTGAATCAAATCGTGCGTGTATTCGATAATGTGCTGTGGTTGTGGGTAACGTGAATCTAATTGGTTCTGTAGCTTCAAACCAAACTCATCGGTTGCGCCTGCGCCAACACCAGTCAAGGTGTTCCAGAAACTATATGCCACACGCCAAGCGTGGCCACATTCACCAACCATTACGCGAGACACTTCTAAATCAAGTGCTGCCTTGCGAATACGCAGTGCTGCTTTACGCATGATATCGTATGAACCAATAAACATACCAAAATTTGCACCCTCAGAGGCGTATGAACTCATGGTCCAGCTGACACCATCTTGATGAAAAACTTTACCATAACCAATAAGGCCGTCAATATGTGGCTCTGCAAAAAAGTCAGCCGATGGGGTGATGAGTAAAATCTCAGCACCTTTAACGTCTAACGGATATTTAATAGCAACCCCTGTTTCTTCCTCGATTTCTTCTTCAAGATCAAGCAATGTATCGCGCAATGCCGGCTCAGGCAAGCCAAGGTTATTACCAATGGTAATCGCTTTTCCTAAAATCTGATTGCAATATTTCTGTCCCACACCAACCGCGTCTAATACTTCACGAGCAGCCATTGAAATCTCGGCTGTATCAATACCATACGGGCAGAATACAGAACAACGACGACACTGTGAACACTGATGGAAATAGTTATACCAATCATCCAGCATTTTATCGTCTAGCTCTTTAGCGCCGACCAATTTAGGGAAATGCTTGCCTGCAAAAGTAAAGTGACGACGATACACGCTTCTAAATAAATCTTGGCGGGCAACAGGCATATTCTTTGGATCAGATGAACCTAAGAAATAATGACACTTATCCGTACAAGCACCACACTTTACACAAGAATCTAAAAAGACTTGTACTGAACGATACTTAGATTTAAGCTCGCCCATTTTTGCAATGGCAACTTCTTGCCAGTTGTCTACTTTTTCACCTGGAAAGCCAAGCGGGTTTTGAAATTCTTTCGAAGCTTTAAACGGGCCATCGCCTTCCATAGCGCCTTCATTGATTTTAGGGATTTCTATATAAGTCGGTAAAACCGGAATATCGAATTCTTTAGCAGCCATATTATTCGTCCTTGCCTAGGGTTTGTTCTAATTTTACTGCGTGCTCTTGCTCTTGCTTCAACGCCCAAGGCGAGATGTGACGCTTTTTACGTGCATTATCTACTTGGTTACGCGTTGGGCTAAAGAACATGCCGGGCACATGCAGTAATTTTGAAATTGGAAAAATTGCCATCAGTACAAATACCAAGAAAAGATGTACTAAGAAATACACTTCAGTGGGTAGGTCTGCCCAATTAAAGGTAATTAAACCTGAAGCAAATTCTTTAACCATGATTATATCTGTATGGTTTGTGGTAAAGGTCATCACTGCACCGCTCACACCAATAACAAGCAGCATAATCAACATTAAGTAATCTGAAGGTGCTGAGATATAACGAATACGTTCAACAAAAATACGACGACCCATTAAACCAATTAAACCGATCACCATTGCAAAGGCGGCATATTTAAAAGGCTGAACCAGTAAGAATATTTCAGGTAGATCGCCTGGCCAAAAATAACGCACGTGGCGAATTAAAACCAGTAATAAACCCAAGTGGAATAACCAGCCAAACAGCCAAGTCCACTTGTTAGCTTTGAACAAACTTTCAAATAAGACAACTTCGCGTGCCATACGCATAACCACACCTGTTTGTGTTAATGGGGTTGGTGCAGTCGGAATTTTAAGGGGGGCGGGAGTAATCCAATATTGATAGATTTTTCTCGCCATTCCTACAAGGAATATAACTAATGATATATAAAATAAAGCCGTAAATAATGTGCTTATTGCAGACATATTGCTCTCAAACTCAATGTATTAATAATGTAAAAAAGCACCTGTTTAATAGGTGCTTTTAATAGTTGTATTGTTTAGATACAGCCTGTTGGTTTTGGAAGACCGGCGAAACGACAACCTTGCTTACCTGGACCATAAGGGAATAAAGAATATAGATACTTAGAGTTACCTTTTTCTTTACCGAATTGTTTGCCAATTGCTTTTGTTAGTACACGTACCGCTGGTGCGATTTGATACTCTTCAAAGTAACTACGTAAGAAATTAATAACATCCCAATGTTCTTCAGATAAATCAATATCATCACCTTTTGCCATTACAACAGCAATTTCTTCTGTCCAATCTTTAAGATTTACCAAGAAACCCTCTTCATCTACTTCTGCGCCTAAAATATCAGCCATTTTTTACTCCTATATATAAATTACGTTAAACCCAAGAAACCGCAGTCCCATGTTCAACAACTAAATCAACAAAACCTGCATAATCAACTAATTTGATATTATCTGCAACTTTTGATGAAATTCCTCTCGCATCAACATCACCTTGTAATGCATAGACTCTACCTTGTGTAGCAAGATCTGATAGCATTGATGAGTTGGCATTGTTCGCAGCGGAAATCACACCGTCTTCAATCAATAAAATAACACTCGTATCATCAATTGTATTTAAACAAGACTGCAATGAATTACGCTCGAAAGATGATTTATTTACTGTATGCAACATATTTAATCTCCCTTAAAAACTTAAACATACGTCTTGATCAGACATAATCTTAGTAAGTTCAGCATTTGAAACAATTTTTACACTTGGTTTCTCTGCCCAATCATCATCTTCATCTTCATAAACTAAAGACATTAGATCGTCAGCTGTTAAGCCTCTTTCTACTAAAGACTCTGCTGAAACATACAATTTATTAATGTCATAATCACCTAAAGCATGGAACGTCTTAGAAAAATTTTTCATGCCAATGCCATCGGTATTTTGACCTTCTACGATTTGATAAACACCATCATCAATAAAGGCTAAAGATACATCTTGATCAAATGCTGCAGCAATTAATACCACTTCTAATGACTCGATTGCATATGCCGTACCGTAAGAAGCCTTACGATTTAAATACATAAATTTCTTTGTTGCCATCTTAGTCTCCAAATACCACTAAACGATCCGACTGAATGCCAGCCTCGATCAACTGACCTAAACCTGAAATACGGAACGCTGGATGAATATTATTACCCTCAACACCATTCTTGTTAGCTTCAGACTCGTCAAGCATACCGCGACGAAGTGCTGCTGCAATACAAACTACAAGCTCAGGCTCACCGCTGGCATTCTTAATATTTAATTCAGCCCATTGGTTTACAACGTTACGGTCGTCTTGTGGTGGCATCGTAAAACGTGATGCGTTATTAACACCATCATGATAAAAAAATACACGAAAAATTTCGTGACCTGCATCTATCGCCGCTTTGGCAAATAGGTACGCCGTATCAGACGCTTGGTGCTGATACGGGCCCTCGTTAATTTGAATAGAAATCTTCATTTAAACTATCCTTTAGAAACGAATGTATGCTGATGAATTTAATTGATGACGTGTGCCTTTCCAGTCAGAAACGTGAAACTTAGTAAACGGTAAGCCAGTCTTTTGGAAAAATGCCGGCCAGCCGATACGCTCAACCCATTCCCCAACTCTTTCCCAGTCACGAGCATCAGCTTTGTATACTGCTAAGATTTTCTTAACAACAGCACCAACTTCTGGCCATCTTGGCGGGTTGTTTGGTAAGCCTGCGGCTACTAACTTCTGGAAAGAAGGCTTGCTTCGAGCATTAGAGTGCTTACCACCGATCCAAATCGCTAACTTAGAGTGCTCAGGATCGTTAATTTGCATTGGCGGACAAGGTGGGAAACATGCGCCACAACAGATACATTTTTTCTCATCAACTTCTAATGTTGGTTTACCATTAACCATTGCAGGACGAATCGCTGCTACTGGACAACGTGCTACAACCGTAGGACGCTCACATACGTTAGCCACTAGATCATGGTTAATCTTAGGTGGCTTAGTATGTTGAATGTTAATGGCGATATCGCCATGACCACCACAGTTAATCTGACAACATGAAGTCGTCATGTGTACACGGTTAGGCATTTCTTCTTTTTGAAATTCTTCGTGCAAATCATCCATCAGTGCTTTTACAACACCTGATGCATCTGTACCTGGAATATCACAATGTAACCAGCCTTGAGTGTGTGAAATCATTGACACTGTTGGGCCTGTACCGCCAACTGGGAAACCAGCATCTTGTAATGCTTTAATTAATGGTTCAACTTTAGATTCTGCATCCACCATAAATTCAATATTTGAACGAATGGTAAATCGCATAAAGCCATCACCAAACTCATCAGAGATGTCACATAATTTTTTAATTGTGTAAACATCCATTTGTCTTTGTGTACCAGCACGAATAGTCCAAATTTCCTCATTGTGCTTTGAAGTGTGGTGCAGTACACCTGGACGTGGACGATCATGATAAGCCCATGTTCCGTAGTTACGACGCATAGTTGGGTGCATGTACTGGATAGGGTCTGGACATCCAGATTCGATAGGCATTCTTGGTGCTTCAGCCATAATATTTCTCCTAATATAAAGTATTGGGCGAGAAACTCGCCCTAAAAATGTTGTTACTTAAACTGTATTGTTTTACGCGTTAGCTTCAGCTTTATTTTCAAACCACTTAACCGCTTCTTCGTCCCATTTGTCCATACGAACATAAGACATATAACGCGGAGAATCAACCATATTTGGATCAACTTCTAAGCCAACACCTTCCATAAAGTTAACAATACCGATACGCTCAATCATTTCACCTGTACGCTCATGCTCTAGTGCATTCTCAGCA
>JAUWPG010000070.1 GCA_030611725.1 Gammaproteobacteria bacterium | reverse complement strand
TGCATCAGCAGCCAAAATGAAAAATGTCACTGGCGATATAAAACTACCTGGCGGCATGAGCCTTCCGTTCTAATGATCGAAACACTCAACAAAGCTTTTTGTGCGCTACCAGGTGTTGGTAATAAAACCGCTCAACGCTTTGTTTATCATCTATTAGAGCGTAACCGTGAAGGTGGATTTGAGCTAGCCAAGGCCTTAGTAGATGCTATGGAGCATGTCAAGCATTGCTCATCTTGTCGCACCCTTAGTGAAAAAAATATCTGTAATATTTGCGCCAATGATGTGCGTGATAATTCACAACTTTGTATTGTTGAAACCCCAACTGATATTCATGCCATTGAGCAAAGCGGTGTTTACAAGGGTAAGTATTTTGTTCTGAGCGGCTACTTATCCCCCATCGATGGAATTGGTGCTGCTGAGCTGGGTTTAGACGAACTAGAACAAAAACTCAAAGATCAAAATGTAGAAGAAGTTATTCTTGCGACTAATGCCACAGTAGAGGGCGAAGTGACTGCCCATTACATCAGTAATATGGTCAAACAATTTGACATTAAAATAACTCGCATTGCCCACGGTATTCCTATTGGTGGCGAACTAGAATATGCTGATATTAACACCATTGCCCATGCCTTATCGGGTCGTAAAAGCTATAATTAGAATTTCTTAGAGAGTAGCTCTATCTCATAGCCATCGGGGTCTTTTAAAAAACCCACAATGGTTGTCCCAGCACTCATCGCTCCAGCTTCACGCACCACTTGTGCGCCTTGTGCTTTAGCTATTTCAACCGCTTTATAAACATCTTCAACATTAATGGCAATATGGCCAAAGCCAGTACCCACTTCATAGTTATCCTTACCCCAATTGTAAGTCAGCTCTAGCGCTGGATTTTCAGATTCGGGACCATACCCCAAAAATGCCAAAGTAAATTCACCCTTGGGATATTCTTTTTGGCGCAATAGATTCATGCCCAATACTTCCGTATAAAACGCAATTGACTTATCCAAATCCCCAACTCTAAGCATTGTGTGCAAAATTCTCATAGCAACTACTTTATAATTCAAATATTCACCATTATAAACACCAAATTAATGATTAGCATACTTAGCCATTGGGATAAAGTTTACCAAAGCAAGGATCATGCCTAAGTTGGCTGACATCAAAAAGTATTCACATGAAAAATAAAGTTTGCATGGTTTATTAATGAGCATAAAAAACCATGCGAAAATCTGGGTCGATGCCGACGCTTGTCCCGTGGCAATCAAAGAGATACTTTTTAAAGCCGCCAACCGTGTGCAAATAGAAACTACTTTGGTCGCTAATCATGCAATGTATTTGCCGCCCTCTCGTTATTTAAACTTTATACAAGTGGTTGCAGGATTTGACGTGGCTGATAATGAAATTGTTAAACGACTAAGTGCAGGTGATTTGGTTGTTACTAGCGACATACCATTAGCTGATGAGGTAATTACCAAAGGCGGATCGGCTCTTAGCCCAAGAGGCGAGGTATTTAGTGCAAATAACATAAAATCAAAATTAAGCATGCGCGACTTTATGGATGTCATACGCTCTAGTGGCGTACAAACAGGAGGGCCGCCACCTTTAAATCAAGCAGACAGACAAACCTTTGCAAATCAATTAGACAGATGGTTGAATAATATAATCAGCTCGTAACGCCTGTTGAGTACCACCTTCACCCACAAAGATTAAATATTCTTTGCCTGCTTTGGCTACAATGTCTTTAGGTTGGATGGTTTGAGCTCTGCCATCAATTGTAACTTCGATTGATTGATTACGCATAATCGCCAGCTCATAAATACTATGACTTTCACAAGAGATGCTTTGATACATACTCATGTTGATTTAATCAGTGCTAATTTAGAGTTTCTATCCATTTGTTTAATTTCATATTCTCGCTTTGAGGCGAGCGATCTATCCTTCATTTTTTCTTGATAAACTAACTGGCACGGTGCGTTAGCACGGGTGTATTTTGCTCCACCCTTAATTTCGCCATTGTGTTGGCACAAGCGTCTAGGCAAATCATTGGTAATTCCGCAATATAGCGAGTTATTAGCGCACTTTAATAAATACACCAGCCAGATTTTATTATCCAATTCATTAATCCATTTATAGTATAATTGTAAAGTTTAATCCATCTTTATAAGTTAATGGAAAAAACCTACAATCCTGAACAAATTGAAGCGAAATACCGCTCACTTTGGGAAGACAAAAATTTATTTTCTTCCGATTCAAATTCCACTAGCGAAAATGCTTATTGCATAATGCTGCCACCACCCAATGTGACAGGCAGTTTACACATGGGTCATGCATTTCAACACACCATTATGGACGTACTAACGCGTTACCATCGTGGTAAAGGTGAGCAAACACTTTGGCAGCCAGGTACAGACCACGCTGGTATTGCTACACAAATGGTGGTTGAACGCCAACTTGCTGCACAAGACATTACACGTCATGATATTGGTCGTGAAAAATTCATTGATAAAATTTGGGACTGGAAAGAACAATCTGGTGGCGTTATTACCAGTCAAATGCGTCGCCTTGGCGCATCAGTTGATTGGGAAAGAGAACGCTTCACTATGGATGAAGGCCTATCTAAAGCAGTACAAAAAGTCTTTATTCAGCTTTATAACGAAGGTTTAATTTATCGTGGTAAGCGTTTGGTAAACTGGGATCCTGTATTGCACACTGCTGTATCTGACCTTGAAGTGATTAGTGTTGAAGAGCAAGGCTCGCTTTGGCATATGCGCTATCCGATTACAGACACTGATGAATTTATGGTGGTGGCAACCACGCGCCCTGAAACCATGTTGGGTGATAGCGCTGTTGCTGTACATCCTGATGACGAGCGTTATGCACATCTAATTGGCAAGACTATTGATCTGCCACTAACTGATCGAAAAATTAACATCATTGCTGATGATTATGTCGACATGGCGTTTGGTACTGGCTGTGTGAAGATTACCCCCGCTCATGACTTTAACGACTATGAAATGGGTCAGCGTCATGATTTGCCCATCATTAATATTTTTACCGATGATGCCAAAATTAACGACACTGTTGATAGCGATTATATCGGCATGGACCGATTCGATACACGTAAACAAATCGTGGCTGATTTAGATACCCAAGGATTATTAGAAAAAATTGAACCCCATACATTAATGGTGCCACGCGGTGATAGAACCAACTCGGTGATTGAACCTTATATGACCGACCAGTGGTTTGTCAAGGTTGCCCCATTGGCGCAACCTGCGATTGATGCGGTTAAAAATGGCGACATTCGCTTTATCCCTGAAAATTGGAACAAGACTTACTACAATTGGATGGAAAATATTCAAGACTGGTGTATTTCTCGTCAAATTTGGTGGGGACATCGTATCCCTGCTTGGTATGATAA
>JAUWPG010000044.1 GCA_030611725.1 Gammaproteobacteria bacterium | reverse complement strand
ACACACCACCTGATATTTTGGCATAAGGCAGATTCTTGGTAATCTCACGGGTTGCTTCAATATAGTCTACACCGTAGTTGTTATGCTCTTCAATGCCAGTTGCTACCGCAAAAATATTCGGATCAAAGATAATATCCTCTGGCGGGAAGTTAACTTCATTAACTAAGATGTTGTAGGCGTCTGTACAGATTTCAATTTTTCGTTCTTGCGTATCAGCCTGGCCAGCTTCATCAAAGGCCATGACAATAATCGCTGCACCATAGCGTTTGCACAGATGTGCGTATTTAATAAAGTTGCTCTTGCCTTCTTTGAGCGAGATAGAATTAACAATTGCTTTGCCTTGCGTGCATTTTAGGCCGGCTTCAATAATATCCCATTTGGATGAGTCTATCATCATTGGAACCTTGGAAATATCCGGCTCAGAGGCAATCAGATTCATAAAGCGAACCATTGCCGCCTTACCATCAAGCATACCTTCGTCCATATTGATATCAACCACTTGAGCGCCATCTTCTACTTGGGCCCGGCAAATATCGAGCGCTTCTTCATACTCTTCATTTAAAATCAGGCGTTTGAATTTTGCAGAGCCGGTGATGTTTGCACGTTCGCCGATATTTACAAATAATGAGTTTTCGCCAATATTAAAAGCTTCTAGGCCAGATAATCGACATTCAGGTTTAATCTTGGGTATTTTTCTTGGCGGTAGCCCGTCAATCGCATCGGCAATGGCTTTAATATGGTCAGGGGTAGAGCCACAACAACCACCTAAGATATTAACCAATCCAGACTCAGCCCATTCACCGACTTGCTCACTCATGGTAATCGCACCCAAATCATACCCACCAAATTCATTTGGTAGGCCGGCATTTGGATGGGCGGAGACATAGGTATCTGCTACACGTGACATTTCAGCCACGTATTGACGCAATAGATCTGGGCCTAGTGCACAGTTAAGGCCGATAGATATTGGGTTAGCATGGCGTAGTGAATTATAAAAAGCCTCAGTCATTTGCCCAGATAGGGTGCGTCCTGAAGCATCAGTAATCGTGCCTGAAATCATAATAGGTAATTCAACCCCATCATCTTCAAACACTTGTTGAACGGCAAAAATAGACGCCTTGGCGTTCAAGGTGTCAAAAATGGTTTCAATTAGTATTATGTCTGCTCCACCTTCTATTAGACCGCGGGTAGATTCCATATAGACTTCGACCAATTCGTCAAAGTTAACATTTCTAAAACCAGGGTCGTTAACATCAGGTGAGAGTGAACAGGTGCGAGAAGTTGGGCCAATAACACCTGCTACAAAACGTGGCTTGTCTGCGGTAGAAAATTCATCACAAGCAGCTTTTGCAAGGCGAGCACTTTCTACATTAATTTCATAAGCAAACTCTTCCATCTTATAATCAGACATGGAAGTTTTTGTTGCGTTAAATGTATTTGTTTCAACAATGTCAGCGCCTACCTCTAGATATGAGCGGTGAATATCCTGAATTATTTTTGGTTGAGTTAAAGATAAAAGATCGTTGTTTCCTTGTACTAGAATATGCCAATCTTTAAATCGATCACCACGATACTGTTCTTCGCTAAACTTATGCTTTTGAATCATGGTGCCCATGGCACCATCTAGCACTAAAATTCGTTGTTCTAAAAGGGATTGTAATATCTTTTTTGTCGACATGCCGGATATTATACCCAAAGCTAACAAGCACCCATAAGGCATAAATACGGCTTTATAATGAGTACTAAATATTAATACAAAGTAACCATGAAAAGATTACTAATGACTGCTTTATTTATCAGTAGCTTGCAGGCTCATGCATTTTTAGATTTCAATAATTATGGTGTTGATTATAAAGATAATAATTGGCCAATTTGGACACCTATGTATTGGATGGAGAAAGCAACTGATAACGATATGTTTGGAAATAGAGGTAACCAAGGTTATGGTTACCCTTACAACAACCAGCCTTACAACGTTAACGCTTCACGTTTTAACATGAGCCAAATGCCAACACCAGATCAAGCTTATCAAGCAGAAAGTAACAAGTCGACGCTAGCACAGCCAATGTTTATGACGCCTGCAGCGCAATCATTTGCCAATCCAGGTAATACGAGCGACTATGATTCACCAAGCTTTTATCCTGGTAATTATCAGTTTGACAAGCCATCTAATTTTTATCCTAAGAGTTTTTAATTGACTTTCATATTATTATAATATTATTATGTTATAATACACATTCCTTTAACAATTATAAAACATGGAGATAAGACAATGAAAAAGATTTTCGCAGTAATATTATTAGCATTTTCACTGGGTGCAAATGCATTTTTTAACAACAATGACATGCCTTGGAACAATGGTTTTAACAACAACAACGGCTACCAGAAAGACAATGGTATTTTCTCATACAATCCGTACGATTACTGGGATCCACGTTGGTATATGGAAGAAATGAGCAATATGGTTGACGAGTTTGACAATGAGATCAATAGTAACAACAATCGTTATGCTTACAACCCATATAACAATAACTCATACAACAACCCTTGGAACAAAACTGCACCAGCAGCGCCTGTTACAGAGGCTGTAGTAAAATAATTTAATTTATTTTTACTAGAAAAAACCAGCACTTGTTGCTGGTTTTTTTTCGTCTAATAAAAATGATTGATTTATAATAAATTTGATTTTTTAAATATCAGAAGACGGTCAGATGAAAAAAAATATCACAGTTTTACGATTAATCCTAGCATTAAACGTAACGGTAGGCTAGGGTGGTAATAACAACCCTGGGGTAACTGTGGTTACAACAGACCAATTCCTGAAATAGTAGACGCTGGCGAAAAACAGTTCAAGAAAGTAAATTGTTTGATATTGAAAAAGTAGAATTTATGCTGGCTTTGTTGTTGTGAAATGTTGCTAAAATAAGCAGAATGTGGACTTATATATTTAGACGCGCTTTATACAGTATTCCTATTTTGTTAGGCGTTAACTTAATTACTTTCTTGTTATTTTTTATGGTGAGTACGCCAGACGATATGGCGCGTATTCAATTGGGTGCTAAGCATGTAACCCAGGCTGACATTCATACCTGGAAGGAAGAAAAAGGCTACAACAAGCCTTTATTTTTAAATACTGATCAGTCGGGCACAGCAATACTCACAGACACTATTTTTTACCAAAAATCGATACCCTTATTTCAATTAGATTTTGGTCATTCAGATTCTGGTAGAAATATCAACAAAGATATTAATGAACGAATGTGGCCATCACTGGCTTTGGCGATTCCATCTTTTATTATTGCACTATTGACCAACATTGTATTTGCTATGTGGATGGTGATGTTGATCGGCACCAAATTGGAACGGCTGACTTTAATTTTGAGTGTAGCGCTTATGTCTATTTCTGGGCTGTTCTATATTATTATTGCGCAAAAAGTAGTGGCCGGACTGTGGCATTGGTTCCCTGTTTCTGGTTATACAGGAGGGCTTGAGGCCTGGCGTTTTGTTATGCTACCAGTGTTGATTGGCGTGATCGCTGGGTTGGGTGCAGGGGTGAGGTGGTATCGTTCTATTTTTTTAGAAGAGATCAACAAGCCTTATGTTAATACCGCCCGCGCTAAAGTTCTCAGCGAACAACAAGTGTTGTTTAAGCATGTGCTAAAAAATGCCATGATTCCTATTCTAACTGGTGTTGTGGTGGTGATCCCATCATTGTTTATGGGTAGTTTAATTATGGAGAGTTTTTTCTCTATTCCTGGCTTAGGTAGCTACACCATTGATGCGATTAATTCGCAAGACTTTGCCGTTGTTCGCGCTATGGTATTTTTAGGCTCGGTACTTTATATTGTTGGCTTGTTGTTAACAGATATCTCCTACACTTGGGCGGATCCAAGGGTGAAGTTTAAATGACCTTTATTTGGCTATGGACTGACTTTTTACTTTGGGTATTATTTGCTTTGAGTATGTTTGCTGTGGTGAAAATACGTGGCAATGAAATATTGCGCCAAAAATGGAAAAAAGTTTTTGCTCAGCCTTTAGCGTTATCTGCATTTATTGTGTTTGTTTTTTATATTTTAATCGGCTTGTCAGACTCTGTTCATTTTAGGCTGGATAATAACACCACAACCTATAGTGTGCTCGATAGAGTATTGCTGCCCGCATTAAATGCTGAAGAAAAAACCTACTCTACACCACTAAACTTCGAACAATTTTCTAAAGAGTATTTAGACAGCGGTCTTCGTGGACGAGTACACCTTAATTTGGTGGATGATTCAATTACCAATACTGGTGATAACGTTAAAAACCTTTTGTCTATTAGTGCTAACGCACTGTTTTATGCGGCCGCTATTTTTATAACTTTTGTCTTGTTTATAGAAAAATTCACCTCGGTTAATACCCGAAACAATCAATCTGCTTTTATTACCCTATTTGTTTTGATATTTTTTTGCACTTGGGTACTGGCTCTAATACCAAATTATCACATCTTAGGTACTGACAAAGCAGGTATTGATGTCTTTTATAAAGCGGTAAAGAGTATTCGAACAGGGATGATATTTGGTTTATTAACCACGCTTTTAGCCTTGCCACCGGCAATTATTTTAGGATTGATGGCGGGCTATTTCAGAGGCAAAACCGATGATATTATTCAATACATCTATACCACCATTAACGCCATTCCCGGCATTTTACTAATCGCTGCTTTGGTGCTAATATTACAAGTATATATGGACGAACACGCTTCTGATTATGCCTCAAGTCTTGAACGTTCAGACCTTAAATTATTATTGCTTTGTGTGATACTTGCACTCACCTCTTGGACGGGATTGTGTCGCCTTATTCGTGCCGAAACCCTTAAACTCTCAGAGCTAGAATTTGTTCAAGCTGCTAAAGTATTTGGCGTTAGTAATATCAAAATTTTATTTAATCACCTTATGCCTAATGTTATGCATTTGGTATTAATTTCCATTGTGCTAGATTTCTCAGGCTTAGTACTGATCGAGGCAGTATTGTCTTATGTCGGTGTCGGTGTAGATGCCACTACCATGAGCTGGGGTAATATGATTAATGCGGCACGTTTAGAGCTTTCAACCGATCCAGTGGTGTGGTGGCCATTAGCATCTAGCTTTATCTTTATGTTTATTTTGGTGCTCAGCGCTAATCTATTTGCCGATCGTGTGCGTCAGGTGTTCGATCCAAAAGGGGATACGGATGCCTAAACCATTACTTAGTGTTGAAAATTTATCAATTTTCACTAAATCACAAAAAATCGTAAAAAAAATTAGCTTTGATATTTTCGAAGGTGAAATCTTCTCCTTGGTTGGTGAATCTGGTTCTGGAAAGAGCTTAACAGCCTTAAGTGTGGTTGATTTACTGGCAAAAAACCTTAAAAAGAGCGGAAAAATAACTTATAAAGATATCGATTTAAGTCATTCTAAAAATATCCAAAATTTACGCGGTGCTGAAATTGCTTTTATTTTCCAAGATCCTACCAATAGCTTAAATCCAATTATGACCATTGGCGAGCAGGTAGATGAAGTATTGGCCCTACATACCAATTTAAGAAAAAAACAGCGTAAATCACGTGTTTTGGAGTTATTTAAGCAAGTTGATTTGGATGTCAGTATGCAAATGTACACTCGCTATCCTCATCAAGTCTCTGGTGGGCAAAAACAACGAGTTATGATCGCTTGTGCGCTTGCTGGTGGTGCTAAATTATTGATTGCTGATGAGCCTACTACTGCACTCGATGTCACCACACAAAAACAAGTGCTTGAGCTGTTGCTTACTCTTAGAAAAAAACAGAAATTATCAATATTATTGATTACGCATGATTTATCAGTGGTGAAACTGATGGCGGATAGAGTGGCAGTGATGCATCAAGGTAATATTATTGAAAGTCAGGATAAGGACGATTTTTTTCAAAATCCAATTGAAGATTATTCCAAAGAACTCTTGGTGGTCTTGCCAAAGGGTAATCGGTCTGGGATATTTGGCGACGTGCTAATCGATACTAACAACGTTAAGGTTTATTTCCCAATTAAAACAGGATTATTTCAACGCACTACAGATTACGTTAGAGCTGTAGATGGAATTAACTTTATATTACAACAAGGTCAGAATCTTGCTATTGTTGGCGAATCTGGCTCTGGAAAAACCACACTGGCTAAAGCCATTATGCGCCAGTTAGATTTGCATAAGGGTAGTATAAGCATGAGTAATAAAGCCATTAGTACTTATGCACGAAAAGCGTATGCTGCCAAGGTACAAATTGTATTTCAAAATGTTACTTCTAGCTTTAACCCACGTATGCGCCTCTCTCAAGCCTTGCTAGAAGGTTTGCAAGCATTAAATCCAACACAAGCGAATCTTGGCTATATTGCTGAGCTTTTACAAGAGGTTGAGCTTGACCCTGAGCTCATGCATCGTTACCCACACGAGCTTTCAGGTGGCCAACTGCAGAGGTTGTCTATCGCTAGAGCGATTAGTGTTAAGCCGCAAGTAATTATTTGCGACGAACCTACTTCAGCTCTCGATGCTACGGTTAAGGTTCAGATACTCGATTTATTACTACGTCTACAGCGTGAAAAAAGTGTGAGTTATATTGTCATTACCCACGATATATCGATTGTGGATTATTTTGCTGACCATGTGATCGTTATGAAGCAAGGTAAAGCTTTAGAAAGTGGGTCTACGAATGAGATACTTAATAATCCTAAAAATAACTACACTAAAGCTCTCTTATCTTCAATTTTAAGTTGATTTTGAATCTAAGGCTTGCAAAAAGAATATTAGAATGTTATAATATACACCTCATCAACCAAGAGGAAGTAAAATGAAAAAAATTATCACTGCCATGTCAATGGCTATCGTATTAATAAATAGTAACGCTATGGCTCAAGAGGAATTTGGTTTGGGCTCAATTACTGATTTCTTCTCAGAAATGAGAAATTCAATTGAAGAGGGTGTTACTAGTGCTTCTGATTCAATTGAAGAGGGCGTTACTAGTGCTTCTGATTCAATTAATGAAAGTACAACAGAAGTTCAGAACATTGATTTATCATTTGACGCTATTAAGGCGGCAATCTTTGGTGAACCTGAAGTTGTAGAAAAGATTATCTATAAAGATAAGCCGGTAGAAGTAGTAAAAGAGAAAATTGTTTATCAAGAGAAAATTATTGAGAAGATTATCAAGGCACAACCTAAAGAAAGAAATTGTGTGACTAAGATTCACAAATTAGCTGTTCCAGCAGGTGAGTCAACAACAATAACAACTTGTACTGAATGGAAATAATCTCCATTTAGAATGATAAAAAAGCCGCTTTAAGCGGCTTTTTTATTGCCAAGTAAAATACTTATGATGAGTGATTATTGTAAAATCTAATCTCATTAAGACTTTAGGAGTAAGTGATGAGCAACAATTGTATTTTTTGTAAATTAAGAGATGAACGTATTATCTATGAATGCGAGCATACAAAAGCGTTTATTGATACTTATCCCGCTTCACCTGGGCATGCATTGATTATTCCTAAGCGTCATTTTGCAACGTATTTTGAAGCCACTGAAGATGAAATTCTGGCCATTGGTAAGGCGCTCAAAACTGCTAAAAAAATACTTGATGAAGAGTTTAAGCCAGATGGTTACAACATTGGTGTTAACAATGGTGAGGCTGCAGGACAAAGCGTGATGCACTTACATGTGCACTTAATACCGCGATATAAAGGTGATGTTGAAGATCCAAAAGGCGGTGTGCGTTGGGTTTTAAGGGATAGGGCGAACTACTGGGATAAAAAACCAAAAACCAGAGTTACTTAACTAAAAACCACAGATTTTCTGTTTTTGCTTTCTAATTAAATTAAGGGTATAGTTAAACTGAATCCTTAGAAAAGCAGGAGGTAATATGAAAATAAAAAGCATGGTAATGGCTGTCACAACAGCAATATCAGCAACTGGGAGTGCTTTATCGGCTCAATCATGGGTCAAAGATTACACTCGGTCAGTACACACACAAGCAAAAATTAATACTCACCTTGTACAGCCTTGGTATAAAGGCTATCAATCAAAAGTCCAATCTTGGTCGAAGTTGAACAATCTTAAACTAAAAGGCGCGATCAGGATGTATAACCACGGTATTAAAAGAGTATAAAAAATCTTTTGAATTGTTGATTTAAAACAATAAGGCGGGTACGCCTTAAATGTTTTTTGGCTAAAGAGATTACCCTAACTATTAATCGCTATGTTGATTAGAAATTTTTACACCTCACTTATTGTTATTCTCCTTTCATTTTCTGTTTATGCAGTCGATTATCAGGTTCGTAAAGTTGCGTCAGGATTAGGCGTTCCTTGGGGTATGGTCTTTGTTGCAGATAATAAAATATTATTTACTGAAAAGGCAGGAAGGGCGGGTGTACTCAATACAGAATCCGGCAATGTTGTTTATTTGACAGGCCTACCAAAAGTAATGGCACAGGGGCAGGGTGGTTTGTTAGATACAGCTATAGCGCCTGATTATACTCAGGGCGATTGGATTTATTTTACTTACAGTAAGAGGGTTAAAGATCAAGGTGTAACCATGCTAGCTAGGGCACATTTGAATGGTAACAGATTACAAGACTGGCATGATTTGATATCAACCCAATCCGGAACTGATACTAGCGTTCATTATGGTAGTCGTATAGCATTTGACGATAGCGGTCATGTGTATTTTTCTATTGGTGATCGCGGCATTCGGACAAATGCTCAGAATTTATCCTCGCATGCAGGATCTGTCTTGAGGCTTAAACGTGATGGCAGTATTCCATCGGACAATCCTTTTGTTGGAGATAATAATAATTTACCTGAAATCTAAAGCTATAGCCATCGTAATCCACAAGGTTTGGTTTGGGATAGTAATAATAAACGCTTATGGTCTATAGAGCACGGACCTAGAGGCGGTGATGAAATTAACTTAATAAAAAAAGGTAAGAATTATGGCTGGCCAATCATATCTTACGGCAAAGAATATTGGGGGGGAGTTTCTATAGGAGAGGGCACCAGTAAAGCAGGTATGGAGCAGCCTATTAAAGTCTATGTACCCTCTATTGCACCAGGTAGTTTACTGTATTACACAGGCGATGCATTTCCACGGTGGCAGGGTAACTTGTTAGCTGGCGCTTTAAAGCTTCGCCACTTGAATAGGATACAGTTGGATAATCAAGATAAGGCAGTTGCGGAGGAGAGACTGCTAAAAGAGCTTAATCAGCGTATTAGAGCACTTGTTCAAAGTCCAGAAGGTTGGGTTTATTTCTCAACAGACAGAGGAAAAATATATGTTATCAAGCCTAAATAATA
>JAUWPG010000056.1 GCA_030611725.1 Gammaproteobacteria bacterium | reverse complement strand
GTTGGTAATATTGCCATGAGTTGGGTAGTTTCTCCAATCTTGGCAGGTAGCATTGCATTTATGCTGTTTAGAAGTCTACAAAATTTAATTATTGACACCAAACATCCGTTCGACAATGCTAAAAAATATGTGCCGTATTATATGTTTTTAGTAGGCTTTGTAATTTCTTTGGTAACAATTTTCAAAGGTCTAAAGCACGTTGGTCTGAGTTTTGACATAGGTACTAGTTACATGCTTGCGATTGGTTTTGGTGTTGTGGTGGCGCTTGTAGGTACGATTGTAATCAGACGTATTCAAGTTGATCCAAATGAAAACGAAGACTTTCACTTTACTTCAATGGAAAGAATTTTTAGTGTGCTGATGATTATCACTGCAGCAGCGATGGCGTTTGCACACGGATCAAACGATGTTGCTAATGCTATTGGTCCATTGGCAGCGATTTATGGCGTCATTGAAAGTGGTGGTTTAATCGGCGCAAAGAGTGCCCTGCCTATTTGGGTGCTGCTTATTGGTGGTGGTGGTATTGTATTTGGTCTAGTGACTTATGGCCATAAAGTAATTGCCACAGTGGGTACTGGTATTACTCAACTTACCCCTTCACGAGGATTTGCCGCAACTTTGGCTGCCGCTGCTACTGTGGTAATTGCATCAGGTACAGGTCTTCCAGTGTCAACCACGCAAGTGTTGGTGGGTGCAGTATTGGGCGTTGGTCTGGCAAGAGGTATGGCTGCATTAGATACGCGTATGATTAACAAAATCTTTCTTTCATGGTTGATCACATTGCCAGCTGGCGCAATGATGTCGATTATATTTTTCTTTATGCTTAAAGGCATATTCGGAGCATAAAAAAAATGACTTTAGATGAAATTCAAGCAAAACTAGAAGCAGGCGTCAAGGACTCAACCGTTACCATGCAAGGTGATGGCTGTAATTGTTCAACCTTGGTGGTATCACCAGTCTTTGAAGGTATGTCGTTACTAGCTCGTCAGAAAATGGTGTTGGCCACTGTTCGTGAAAATATTGACAGTGGTGAGTTGCACGCGTTAAGTATTAAAGCCAGAACGCCTGGAGAAAATAGCTAGACTTTATTCATTCTCATGTGTTGCAAATACATGTACCTGATTGTCAAAACCAATATCAATATTAACATTGATTGGACGACAGCAAACTGAGCAGTCTTCAATATAATTTTGATTTGATATTGAACAATCAACATCTATTTCAATAATTTCCCCGCAATATGGGCAATCAATTGAATGTGTTTGTAGTTCATTCATCAATGTTTCTGCTTTTTAAATCTTTAATAATGGCTTTGCGCATTGAATCTGAGTAATTAATCCAGTTAGTGATTTCATTGCTATGACGTTTGCAGCCAACACAATGGTTGTTTTTGTTATATTTACAAATATTGACACATGGGCTTTGAATAGGTTGTTTTTCATTCATATTATTTATTATAGTTTGCTAATGTAAAATACGGCTCTTTAATTTATAAACATCTTAATATGGGCTTTTCCAAACTAGGCTTGTCAGACTCCATTCTGAAAGCCGTCACACAACAAGGCTATGATGAGCCGACTCCTATTCAAGAAAAATCCATTCCTATCGTATTAGATGGAAAAGACTTGATGGCGGCAGCGCAAACAGGCACAGGTAAAACTGCTGGGTTCACTTTACCGGTCTTGCAGTTGCTGTCAAAAGGACAGCCAACAAAATCAAACCAAGTTCGCGCCTTAATACTCACACCAACGCGCGAGCTTGCCGCTCAAGTGCAAGATAGTGTCAGCACTTATGGTAAGCACTTACCGATTAAATCAGCGGTGGTATTTGGTGGTGTTAAGATTAATCCACAAATGCAGAAACTGCGTGGTGGTGTCGATATTTTGGTTGCCACACCAGGGAGATTGTTAGATCTGCATTCGCAAAACGCGGTTAAGTTTGATGAGCTTGAGATCATTATATTTGACGAAGCTGACAGAATGTTAGACATGGGGTTTTTGCCCGATATTAAGAGAATTCTAAAGACTCTACCCCCTAAAAGACAGACATTAATGTTTTCAGCTACCTTCTCTGATGAGATTAGAAAGCTGGCAAAAACCTTGGTTAATAATCCAATTGAGGTCTCAGTTACACCGCGTAATTCAGCGGTGAAATCCGTCAAGCAATGGATTCACCCCGTTGATAAATCCAAAAAACAAGCATTACTTACAAAGCTTATCAAGGACCATGGTTGGTACCAAGTATTGGTGTTTAGTCGTACTAAACACGGCGCCAATCGTATTGCCACACAACTTGGTAAAAAAGGCATTACTGCGGCTGCTATTCATGGCAATAAGTCGCAAGCTGCACGTACTAGAGCCTTGGCAGATTTTAAAGCCGGTAAGGTAAATGTCTTAGTGGCAACTGATATTGCTGCACGCGGTATTGATATTGTTGAATTGCCTCATGTGGTCAATTTTGATTTGCCAAATGTGCCAGAAGACTATGTGCACCGTATTGGCCGTACTGGTCGTGCGGGTTCAAAAGGTGAGGCAATATCGCTTGTGAGTGCTGATGAAGTTAAGCAATTATTTGATATTGAGCGCCTCACGCAAAAGAAATTAGAACGCATTATGGTGGATGATTTCGTGCCAGATCATAATTTGCCGGAGTCACTCAAAAACCAACCAGCGCCTAAAAATAAAAAATCTAAGAAGGATAGTGGCAGAAACAAGCCACGATATGGTAAAAACAGCAATACTAAAGATAAAAAAGACAATAAGAAAAAAAGTTTTTGGGATTCAAAGCCTAAGAAAAAAGTCTCAAAATAGATAGCATTTAAATCAATCGAAATTTTTTGTATTTTTACTTGCAATTATCTAAGTTTGAAACTAAATATAACTTAGTTTTTTACAATAAATAAAGTAATAATTATGAGTTGGTGGACAACAGTTTTAGGTGGAGCGTTTGGTTTTATGCTTGGTGGGCCACTAGGTGCAATGCTTGGCGTGGCATTCGCGGGTAATTTTTCTAAAGGAAAATCTAACTTTAGTGGGTTCAATAAAGATTATCATATTGGTGATCAGCAGCGCGTTCAAGCAGCATTTTTTAGTAGTTTGTTTTCAGTGATGGGCTATATTGCCAAAGTCGATGGCAAGGTATCAAAAGCCGAAATTCTCTTGGCACAGCAAGTGATGCAGCATATGCAATTAGCAGATGACATGCAAAAAGTTGCAAAAGAATTGTTTAATCAAGGTAAACACAAAGACTTTAATCTAGATGAGGTGCTTGAGCAGTTCCGTGTTGAAAGCCATAGACGTACACATCTAGTACGCATGTTTTTAGAGATTCAAATTCAAGCCACTTATGCTGACGGCATTCTGGATGATAAAGAACATGACGCACTTAAATATATCGCGCAAAAACTACACTTCCCTCTTCATGAGTTAGAGAACCTTATTCAGCAATTTAACGCCACCAGTAACCATGCCAGTAAACTAACGATTGATGATGCCTACGTCATGCTTGGTGTAGATAAAAGCCTAACTGATAAAGAGCTAAAACGAGCATATCGTCGATTGTTGGCCCAGCATCATCCAGATAAATTAGTGGCCAAAGGTCTACCAGAAGAGATGATGAAAATTGCCAAAGAAAAAACTCAAGAAATTATTGGCGCTTACGAGCTCATTAAAAAGCAACGTGGTATGCGCTAACCCAGTACGGAACCATAGGAAAAAATATGAAAATTAAACCAATCACACTTTTAATAACATTTATGGCATCTATGTCTGTGCAAGCAGGGATTTGGGAGAATATAACAACGATGGGCGCTACAACCATAAAGCCATCATCTGAATATTTGATCGAAACTGCCGGTTGGAACATTCGCGTGTATGAGTGGATTCCGGCAGACAATCCAAACACACGCTGTATGTTTGCAGCAGGCTCGAAAAAAGGTGGTGTGGCTTGTTATTCAATTAACAATTAAGCCAATATTTAGCCAGGAGTATTATGTATAAATGTTCTACACGTTATGATCCTATTAGCCAGGCAAAAATTGGAGTTTTGGTTACCAATTTAGGTACACCAGACTCCCTAACTAAAGCTGCGTTAAGACCCTATTTAAAAGAGTTTTTATCAGATGCAAGAGTGGTTGAGCCACCTCCAGCTAGATGGATTTGGAAAGCGATATTAAATCTTGTTATTCTTAATTTTAGACCCAGAATATCCGCCAAATCGTATCAGTCGGTTTGGGGCGCTTTCGGCAGTGGATCGCCACTGCTTGATATTTCTAAACAGCAGAAAGACGCGCTACAGATACAATTTGACAAAATACACCCGGATCAGTATCAAGTAGAATTAGGTATGCGTTATGGCAATCCTTCAATCGAATCTGCGTTAAAAGTTTTTGAAAAATCAGGGTGTGACCAGATTATAGTGCTGCCTCTATACCCACAGTATGCTTCAGCAACCACAGGATCAACTTTTGATGCGGTTGCCGATGAAATAAAAACATGGAGAAGGGTGCCTGAACTACGATTTGTTAATCATTATTACAATGATGAGCGCTATATTAGTGCACTAGCAAACAGCGTAAAAGAGTTTCAAAAGCAACATGAAACACCCGATTTGTTGCTAATGTCCTATCATGGTATTCCAAAAAGATATTTTGATAAAGGCGACAGTTATCCTTGTCATTGTTGCCAAACAACTCACTTACTAGCAAAAAAATTAGAGATAGAGCCAGATACATACCAAATGGCATATCAATCTCGTTTTGGAAGAGAGGAATGGATTAAAGATTACATGGATGAGACGCTTAAAGGCCTACCAAATAAAGGCATTAAAAATGTTCAGGTTATCTGCCCAGGGTTTTCTGCCGATTGTCTTGAAACCATTGAAGAGATAGAAGAAGAAAATAAAGAATATTTTATGCAGGCCGGGGGTGAAAAGTATCAATACATTCCTGCACTTAACGACCGACAGGATCATATCGACTGTTTATCTGGCATTGTTCAAGATAAAACTCAGGACTGGTTAAACTTATAATTATTTTAATTTTAGGCGTAAAAAAAGCCATTAAATAATGGCTCGTAATTAAGTGTTGTGTTCCTATAACTCTGTCCCTATAACTCCATGTCTGCTTTAAAAAAGACAATATTAATAACTGTAAGTACTCTAATACTCATAATATTGTATTACTTTCTATTCGTTCTAGACTCACGTCTATTAAGTGAACAACAGTATCAAACACCCTTAGCCCAAAAGAAAGTGGAATACGAAGAGTGTGCAAAAGACCAGTCTAAAAATATCCATAAGATAGATGGTTATAGCATCCAGTTTTTTGGTATTTGTAATTCACCATCTTCACATTTATGTAAAGATGGAAAACCCTTCTGTGGAGCAACAATTGATAGATGGCAAGAGGAGTGTATTGAAAATACTAATTGTGGTGTAATGATGACTGTAAAAGATCAAGACAATAATATTGTTTTAAAAGGTATTAGTGGTAATCGTCATCTTGATTCAAAATTATCAAATCCTAACGAAGAAATATTTGGTGATGTTGTCATGCTAGTAAATCAACCAAGTGATTTTCCATATTTAGTGTTGAAAGACACAATGACTGGCTCTTGGGGTACAGGTTATTGGTATCACCTGTATTCAACAAAGAATGGGTTTAAAAAAGTGACAGAGATTGGACCAAGTCATGAAGGTTTCTATCAAAATAAAGATGGTGATTATCTAATTGATGTTCATCGTAATTACCTTCCACCGTCAGGTAATATGTCAGATAAAATCTGGTATTCCACTTCTTATAAACTGGTTGATGATCATTTTGTAAAAGAAACGATTATGTGATGGAAGAATTGACGATGTTAGAAATCAAGTATTTGAACCAGTGATATCTAAACTGAAGGTTAAATACTATACTTTTGATTAAGAGTTATTTAAATTAAAGGGGCACAACATTAATTATTCTTTTATCAACCCATTTTTCCTGAGTCAGGGCTTGCATTTAGCCGGTTATAATAATGTCCCTTTAATTACTAGAGTTGTACCAATATTAGATATTCTGAAAAGTTTTGCGCAGTTCGCGTGTTTAAACCGTCAAGTGACAATTACTTTGTCATCCTTAGTTGATAAGACTTCAAAAAAAAAGACTGAGATAATGTCTACTGGGTAATGTAATGGTGCCCTTGTTGTTGAAGATGAATAATTTCAGCATCACCATTAGGGACTATATTTACAATCCCTATTATGTCATTAGGCTTATATCCAAGCTTCTTAGCCCTAAGCTTGCACACACTAAGGGATACACCCTCAAGGTGAGTTAAACCAGAAAACCTTTTTATAATTTCCTCATTCTTTGCTATGTGTTTTTTAGCAAAGAAATGTACAGCATCACCATGAATAACCACATTTATCTTTACGTCAAAAGGGTCGCTTCCATTAGCAATATACAATCCTTGTATTCTGTCAATAGATTTATTTATAATTTTAGGGTCTTTAGAAGTCAGATCAAAAACAATTGACTGCTTTTGGTACACTCTGCTGACTTCAACAGGGTTGCCCCATTTTTCAGGTGACAGGCTCTCTGCAGAAAGAAGTGATGATGAAGAAATAAGCATCAAATATGTCAAGGTTAGAGTTATTTTAATCATATTCTTCTCATTGTAATAATTAGGGTCAGAGTGTAATTTTCAGGTTAGGCTCATAATTATTTTAATTTTAGGCGTAAAAAAGCCATTAAATAATGGCTTAAAACACTGATTTGGTGGAGATGGCGGGGATCGAACCCGCGTCCGAAAACCTTCAAACAAAGAGTCTACATGCTTAGCTTGGTCTATTTGAGTTAGCCGCCTACCACCCGACCATCAGGGATGTAAGAAGCGATTTCCGAAGTTTTAACCGAATCATCTGGAACGAACAATTCTAGCGAGTCTGTAATCGACCGCTATCTCAAAAGTACAGACAACCTCTAAGGAGCGGCTAGCTATGCAGCTAGAGCGTAGTTGTTTTCGTTTGCAACTATGTTTTTAAAGCATATTTTAACGAGTTATCTTTATCCTCGGCATGCGTCC
>JAUWPG010000037.1 GCA_030611725.1 Gammaproteobacteria bacterium | reverse complement strand
TACCGCGGCTGCTGGCACGGAGTTAGCCGGTGCTTCTTCTGTAGGTAACGTCACAGCTATAGGGTATTAACCTACAACCTTTCCTCCCTACTGAAAGTGCTTTACGACCCGAAAGCCTTCTTCACACACGCGGTATTGCTGGATCAGGCTTGCGCCCATTGTCCAATATTCCCCACTGCTGCCTCCCGTAGGAGTCTGGACCGTGTCTCAGTTCCAGTGTGGCTGATCATCCTCTCAGACCAGCTAAAGATCGTCGCCTTGGTGAGCTTTTACCTCACCAACTAGCTAATCTTACGCAGGCTCATCTGATAGCGAAACCTTTCAAGAAGAGGGCTCCTTTACTCCATAGAGATTATGCGGTATTAATCCGGATTTCTCCGGGCTATCCCCCACTATCAGGCAGATTCCTACGCGTTACTCACCCGTCCGCCACTCGCCGCCTGTTAGCAAGCTAACATCGTTTCCGTTCGACTTGCATGTGTTAAGCATACCGCCAGCGTTCAATCTGAGCCAGGATCAAACTCTTCAGTTTAATTCTAACTATTTAGAACATTGGCAACACTTATAAATAAGTGCGCTTTGCGTTCATTTTTTTTAAAAGCTTAATTGCTTTAGTTTTTTATGTGCACTTGCACAATTTAATGTACGAGTGCCCACACAAGTTGTTTGATATATTTTTAAAGAGCTACCATGATTAAAAACTTTATTTAGTTTTCATCCTGGTGAAAGAGGGAAATTATACGCAGATAAATCTATGCGTCAAGAACTATTTTTCTTTTTTTATTAATTAATTTGTTATGCAAAAATCAAGGCTGTAATTTACTTTTTTCAACTGCCCGATTAAGCACCTCATCTATTTCGTCAATGTCTACAATATCACCTTGATTATTAAGCATTTCTAAGTCATTGTCGTTCCAGCCTTTAATGCCTAGCTTGAGTGAACGAACGTTCTCAAAGCCCATTTGTTGCATAGTCAGTGCTGCGAGTGCGGATCGATTGCCTGAGCGACAAACCACCACAATGCTTTGGTCTCTGGTCTTTGCTAATACTGAAATAGTGTCGTCATAATTCCACACACAAGCGCCTTCTAATAAGCCTCTTGGCACATGTAGTGAATCTTTGATATGCATCATTTGAAATTCATCTGACTCTCTTATGTCTAAAACCAACAAACCAGGGTTTTGTTTGATCTCATCTACTAAATCCCAAGGTAAAACTTCGCCCACAGTGCGTAATGCTTTAGCGACTAATCTTTGATAGTCATCCACTTTATTTACAATAGCCTTTTTCAGTGACCATAACTGCCACTTCAACACGTGAACTGAGTGAGAGTTTCTTAAGAATTGATTTCACGTGCAATTTTACTGTGCCATCTGAAATGCCTAATTCTTTAGCGATTACCTTGTTGCTACTGCCAACGGCCACTTGACAGGCCACTTCTTTTTCTCGATTGGTGAGTGAATCAAAAGATGGCTCACTATCGGTTAATTCATTACGCAATACCTTGGCCAATACATGGGTCATGTCCTTTGCCACTACAATTGACCCTTTTGCTACTTCATTCAAAGCATCAACCAATTCATCCGGATCCATGTCTTTTAATAGATAAGCTTGGGCGCCGTGTTTTAAGCAATTACGTAAATCACGCTCTTCCGTGCTGGTGGTCAACATAACAATAGGTGTTTGCTCATTCTTGTCTTTTAAGATTTTTAACACTTCAATGCCTGACATAGTAGGCATTCTCAAATCCAACAAAATAATATCTAAAGTTAGTGCTGATATTTCTTCTATACCTTGTTCTGGTGATGCTGCTGCTATAGCACTAATTTTTCTAGATTCTAATAATGAGATTAATCCATTACGAAATAAGGCATGATCATCGATAATATAAACTTTCATAAACCTTCCTTAATTACGTTTTCTTGTGAGACAAACGATACGATTACACGAGTTCCCTCATCCACTTCTGATTCAATCTCAATACGCGCACCGATTCTCTCGGCACGTTCTTTCATAATATTCATGCCGATATTATTCCCCATTGCTTCTGCATCAAACCGATCTTTTTTAAAACCCATGCCATCGTCTTCAATCAACAACTGATAATGTGGTTCAGCAGAGAGCAAGATTCGCACATTGTGGGCATGTGCATGTTTTCTAATATTGGACAGCGCCTCTTGAGTAATACGCATAATTTGCATTTCTACTTCTGGCGAAAAAACAAGCTTGCCTTTGATCTGCAAATAAGTAGCAATGCCTTCTTCAGTTTTGAATCGATTGGCTAAATTTTTTAAAGACACTTCGATGCCTTTTGGGTCAAGTGGCACACGGAAATTGCACATAAGCTCTCTAAGCTCTCGATTGGCTTGAGAAATATTCGATTGCAAGCTGATCACCTTCTCACTGGCATCAGATTGTGCGCCTTGTTTAAGCATGCCATCTAACACTGTCACTTGTAATTTTAGACTGTAAATCGTTTGCGCCAAAGAGTCATGTATTTCCTGTGATAAAAACAAACGTTCTTGTGAAAGCTCCATGCGTTTTGTTTCTTCATCAAGCCTAGATTTATCCAGAGCACTGGCGATATTATCTGCAATCGATTTTAATAATGCTCGCTCATCAAAGGCCAATGATGGCTCTGTATCAAAGAATAGATTGAATACGCCCAAGGTTTTTCCGTGATACCTTAAGGGGATAAAAATAGTGCCAACACTTGCTTTAGCTTCAGATTTGTCGCCCACACACTTAGCACAAGTATGGATGCTAAATTGCACATTTGTATCTTGTGCCATCGCCACTTCGCCGCAAAAACAATCACTACTAAGTATGTCAATAACTTGCCCTTGTGTATCAATCACACCACGCTGTGCTACCAAACTCATCTCGCCATCATTGGTCAAACGGCGCACCACACCAGAAGAGGCGCCTGTCATATTAATAAATATGTCTAAGAAATGATCAAATAATTCTTGGGTAGAATGCATAGAATTAAGCTTAGATGAAACACCATAAAGGGTTTCTAATGAAGCAGATTTCTTACTCAAGCGCTGAATTTGCTTTTGTAGAATATCTTCCATGTCATCATATAAATGCTGATTTTCTTCAATCAAATGATTAATCGCTGAAGCCACTGGCTGGAAAGTGGTCTTATGTTTGTCACTAAGACGCGCACTTTGATCAATATTGTACTCATACACCCATCTTTGTAAATCGTTAAATGGCGATAAAAAATCTTTACGAATGGCAAGATATAAGCCTAAATAAACCAACAATATTAATAGTGTGAGCGCAATATCAATGCTATTAGGCGTTTGATAAACTGCGATAACCTCTCTTACTAATAATGGTGATAAACTAATGGTCACTAATAAGTAAAGATAAAATTTTGTTTTAATGCCCATAAACTGTCGTTATTTGCCAATACAAAAAGAAGAGAAGATTTCACCCAACAAATCATCTGATGAAAACTCACCAGTGATACTACCTAAATCTTGGGCGGCTTGGCGTAAATCTTCTGCCAGTAGCTCGCTGGCATTGTTATTAAGCTGTGCTAGAGCATTACGCGTTGATCCAAGTGCAAGTTCCAATGCAACAATGTGGCGCTTTCTTGCAAGCAACACACCTTCTCCCGTATCACTTAAGCCTGCAATATCTGAAAGTTCTTGCCTTAACAAATCAATGCCTTGTGAATTCTTAGCCGAAAGTGACAGCTGTATTTGACCACCTGCATGAGTAATATCAACAGGCTCAGCAGTCAGATCAACTTTATTTTTGATGAGAATAATTGGTTTGCCATCAACACCATCTGGCAATATTGATAAATCTGGGATTTTATCTTGAGCATCAAACACCATAAGCACCACATCGGCACGCTCAATCTCAGAATGCGCACGTTTAATACCCTCTTGCTCAATCCTATCTTTACTCATGTGTAGACCGGCAGTGTCGATAATATTAAGTGGCATACCATTAACATGAATAGTCTCTTTAAGCGGATCACGTGTGGTGCCGGCAATATCGGTCACAATTGCACTAGCAGCCTGCGTCAATGCATTAAGTAGTGATGATTTTCCCGCATTTGGCTTGCCTGCAATGGCAACGGTCAACCCCTCTCGCAAAATTGCACCTTGCTCTGCAGAGCCTAAAATAGTTTGGATATCTTGCTCAATCTGTTCAATTTTTTTCTTCACTTCACCTGAAGCCAGAAAATCGATCTCTTCGTCAGAAAAATCAATCGTGGCTTCAACAAACACTCTAAGCTCGATCAGTGCTTTGGTTAGCGCATTCACTTGATTAGAAAATTCACCTGACAAAGATCGCAATGCCGAGCGTGCTGATTGCTCAGAACTGGCGTCAATAATATCAGCCACTGCTTCGGCTTGTACTAAATCCATCTTGCCATTAAGAAAGGCACGTTTTGAAAACTCACCCGGATCAGCAGCCACCGCACCTAAAGCCATCGCGGTTTCCAATAAAGAACGCATCACCATAATACCGCCATGACCTTGGAGCTCTAATACATCTTCACCAGTAAAAGAGTGCGGTCCAGGGAAAAACAAGGCCACGCCTTTGTCAATTTCAATAGCATCTTGATTAAAAAACGTACCATAATGTGCATATCTCGACTTAGGAATACGGCCAAGCATTTGTTCAGCAATCTCAGCTACTCGTGGGCCCGATACGCGAACAATACCAACACCCCCTTGACCTAGAGCGCTCGCCAGTGCACAAATTGTTGTGACTTTATTCATCAGCAAAGTAATCCATTAAAAATTCATCAAAATTCAAGTGATCTGCGCGCTCTATTTCAGCCTGTTCAACACATGAAAGTTTTGCTTGTTGATCTAGATAGTTAAAATGTGCTTGATCAATTTCATTGGCCAAAAAATACTCTCGATGTTGCTTCCCCAAAGAGTTGATGTAATCAAAAAAGCCTTGGTTTCGATCTTTCATTTCACTTAACGCAATGGCGGAAGGCGTTAAATCTGAACTGTCAAACCGTCTACCAATCTGCTTAACGGCTTGTTGATAATCCGACCCTAACAATTCTGCACATAAATAAATTTTATCCATAACCAGGTGGCCTAAGCTTTGTAATAAAACCGGTTTACTTTGATAAATTAACTTTAAATCAGGTTTACGGCCTTCATGAGCCACCAATTGATCATTGTTATCAATCTCAAATTGTTCTCGACTTGAAATCACAGGTGAGTGCTCCAGTAAGCAAAATAACATAAACGCTTCTAAAAAATAAACTTGTGTTTGATCAATGCCTAATGGCAATGATGGATTAATGTCTAATGAGCGCAACTCTATATACCTAATACCATCTTCCTGCAGGGCGTCTAATGGTTTCTTATCTGACACAACTGATGGCTTAGGGCGGACAGAAGCATAATATTCATTCTCAATTTGCAGAATATTGGTGTTAAGTTGTTGATATTGGCTCTGCTGTTTAAGGCCAATTTTTTCATACTCACGGCATGAAGTTTGCATACCAGATTTCAAACTGTGAATGTAGTGGCCCAAAGAGTTATAGTTGGCCTTAACACCCGCCTCATCCTCGGCTAAGTTTTGATAACCAATATCCCCCATTCGCAATGAAGTCGCATAGGGCTCATATAAGGTTGAATCATTAAATTCAACCAACGAGTGTTCGCGATAACCCTTTAGAAAAGACTTACAAACCGCTGCTGATGCGCCAAACAAATAAGTAATCAACCAGCCGTAACGCATTACATTGCGGGTAAGTCCCATATAGCTTTGATCGGTAAACTCTCGTAGCGTTACATTCGGTGCATTCAATGTTCGATACGCCTCAAAGAAATCGGATGAAAATGAATAATTAAAATGAATGCCAGCAATGGTTTGCATTACACTACCATAACGATTGGCAAGGCCGTGACGATAAACAGTCTTCATCCTGCCTTGATTGCTTGATCCGTATTGAGCAATAGGAATATAAGTTTCACCCCGAATCACACACGGCATACTTGCTGGCCAAAAACTTTGATCTTTTGGTAAATAGTGATATAAATATTGCTGTGTCTTTGATAAAAATGACAGCATTTCATCAGCATTACACAGCGGTGGTGTCACCAATTCAATCAGTGATTCTGAAAAATCTGTGGTAATATTTGGATGTGTCAATGCACAGCCAAGTGATTTAGGATGGGACTCTTGTGATATGCCACCTTCTCTAGACACTCTCAAACCTTCTTTTTCAATTCCCATTAAATTACCCGACAGCAATGACGCATATGGTTTGAGTGCGTGAATCTTATCTACTATGTTCAAAGGCTTGCCTAATGCTAAAATAATCTTATTTTACCATTAGGACCCAGTGTGAATACAATCAAGGCCGTTGTTGGCGTCTTGCGCAATAAATCTGGACAATTACTGATTGCCAAACGACAAGAACATCAATTCATGTCTGGTTTCTGGGAGTTGCCTGGTGGAAAAATTGAGAATGATGAAACTACCGAACAAACGATTGCCAGAGAGCTCAACGAAGAACTCGGTATACAAATACAAGCATTAAGCTTACACCAAACAATGTCGCACCAATATTTTGATCGACAAGTCAACCTTAGTATTTACAATATAGACAGTTATCAAGGCACACCAATAGGAATAGAAGGTCAACAAATTGCCTGGGTTGCCATACAAGAACTACAAAATTATCAATTACTACCAACCATGAAGGCATTTATCGACTCGATTACTCTACCGAATAAATACTGGATTACTCCGTCATCTGATCATCAGTGTGGGTCTTGGCTAGCAAAGTTTAATGAAAAACTACAATCAGACATTAGCTTGATTCAGCTTAGAAGCAAAACGTCACTAGATAATACATTTATTGCCGATCTTCACAATAAATGTCAGCAACACGATGTCAAATTATTGCTTAACACTATAGACAAAACCTTTAATGAAGACTGTTGTGATGGCTGGCATATCACCACCAGTGAAATGTTAAGATTAAACCAAAGACCCTGTGCGGATGACAAGCTTCTAGGTGTATCGACCCATAATTTGGAAGAGGCCTTAAAAGCGCAAGCAATGGGTGCTGATTTTGTGGTTATTTCACCCATTCAAGTCACACAAACACACCCTGACACTATTCCAATTGGCTGGGGAGCTGCCGAAGAAGTGGTTAAAAAACTCAATATTCCCGTGTATTTTTTAGGCGGCATGGGCTTAAAAGACTTGGACAAAACTCTAAAACTTGGCGGCCAAGGTATTGCCGGTGTGAGTGCTTTTTAATTAAATTTTGACTCGGCTCTGGCCAAGGTCATTACGTCACAATGTTCGACTTGAGTATTTTTTAAAATGGTTTTTGCAAGCTCGTTCATGCTTGAGCCAGTCGTCATCACATCATCCACCAACAGAACACTTTGATAGGGTAATGTTTTTACTGAAAAAGCGCCTTTAATCTCTTGTTGTCGTTGCTCTAATTTTAATAATGACAATGCTTGTGTTGCCTTAGTACGCGTCACACTTTGAGTGTCAATTGTCACTGTCTCACGCTTACCAATAACCCTTAATAATTCCAGCACTTGATTGTACCCACGCTCTTGTATGCGCTCTTGGCTCAGTGGCATCGGGATTATGGCGTCATAATGAGCATCACTATCTATAATAGATTGGTACAAACCAAACAATTGATGTGCAAAATAATCGCCAATACACAATTGATGATCATACTTGAATGCTTTGATTAGATGTGTAATTGGCCCTTGATAATCATACAAAGTATAAGCGCGATTAAATTTGGGCGCATGAACTAAACATTGGCCACAAAAATCTAATTTTATATTAATGGGGTGTGCACAAGACTGACAACGCGGTTGATGATTGGTAAATTCTAATTCACATTCTTGGCACACACAAAATGGTGCAGGCTCTGCACACAAAGCGCAAGATTGCTTAGGAATTAGTCGCGAGTAAAAACCCATGTCAACGCGTCGGACATTTCATCGCGAAACTGATAACCTTCAACATTAAATGCTTTGAGAGATTCTGGATCAATGAGTCGGTTTTTAATCATGTAATTCACCATCAAACCACGGGCACGTTTGGCGTAAATACCAATCACTTTGTAAGTGTCCTTCTTTAGCTCTTTGAATACAATACTGATAATCTTGGCATTAATTTCTTTTTTATTAATACCTTTAAAATACTCATTTGAAGCCAGGTTAATAATCACTGCTGGCTCATCTTCGTTCAGCACTTGGGATATTTGATTGCCCCAAAATTCATATAGATTTTTACCTTGATCGTTTTCAAGCCGAGTTCCCATTTCTAAACGATAAGGTGCAATTAAATCGAGCGGCCGAATAACACCGTACAAACCAGAAAGCATGCGTAAATGATCTTGTGCAAAATATAAATCGTCTAACGACAAACTGGGCGCATCAATGCCGTTATAAACATCTCCTTTAAAGGCCAACAATGCTTGCTTAGCATTGCTCAATGTGAAGGGGGTTGTAAAAGTTTGAAAACGATCAAAATTTAAACTTGCCAATTTATCACTGATGGACATTAAACTGGCGATTTCATCTTGACTCTTCTGCTTAAGAATATCCACCAATACTTCAGACTGGGAAATTTGTCGCGTTTGCGTAAAAACAGTCACATTGGCTGGTTCAAAATTTTGAGTTTTAGAAGGTGAAATAACCGCCAGCATATTGGATGAGTCTATTTAATAAAAAATTAAAAATTATTCTACCCGAAAAATATTGCTAAAAGCACTACTAACGTAACGTATTTGAGATTCAGACAACCATCTTTTTACGTTATAATTAGGAGATTTTTTTGCTTCTTATTTAGGCCTTTACCACCATGAAAGAACAATTATTACACCTACCTAAACCTCATGGTCTTTACCATCCAAACAACGAGAAGGAAAACTGTGGTGTCGGTTTTATTGCGCATATTAAAGGCAAATCCTCACACCAAATTACGCAAGATTCTTTAGAAATGTTAGCACGTATGGATCATCGTGGTGGTTGTGGTTGTGATTCTAACACTGGCGATGGTGCAGGCATCCTTACTGATATTCCTCACGACTTCTTTATCAAGGAAATAAAATCATTGTTTGCTGTTGATGTTGAAAAAGGCACCTATGGTATCGGCAATATCTTTCTACCACAAGACGATGTACAAAGAGTACATTGTATGAATTTATTAGAAAAAGCCATCGAAGACGAGGGTCAAACATTCATTGGCTGGCGTGATGTACCTATTGACGCAGAAAAAGCAAATGTAGGCCACACTGCTAGAAAATCACAGCCTATCATCAAACAATTGATTATTAGCAGTGCCAATGACATTGATAATGCCGCTTTTGAACGCGCGCTATTTATTATTAGAAAACAGGCGTCCAATAACATTCGCACTGACGAATCTTTGTCGCAAGCTTTATTGTTTTATGTTTGCAGTTTGTCGACCAGCGTTATTATTTATAAAGGCATGTTGATGGGATCACAAGTGCTTGATTTCTATACGGATTTATCCAATCCTGAGTTTGTAACTTACCTAGCAATGGTACACTCACGTTTCTCAACAAACACTTTCCCATCTTGGGACAGAGCACAACCTTGTCGCTACATGTCACACAACGGTGAAATCAACACACGCCAAGGCAATTACAACTGGATGCGTGCTCGAGAAGGCGTATTAGAGAGTGATTTATTTAAAGATAATTTAGGAAAAACTTTGCCAGTCATTGAAACCGAAGTATCTGATTCAGGTAGTTTTGACAACGTTTTAGAATTCTTAATGATGAACGGTCGCACTTTGCAAGAGGCGGTACTGATGATGGTACCTGAAGCTTGGCAAAATGATGAAAACATGAGTGATGATAAAAAGGCTTTTTACGAGTATTTATCAAATGTTATGGAACCATGGGATGGCCCAGCTTCTATTGCCTTTACCGACGGTCGCTATATTGGCGCGGTACTCGATCGTAACGGCTTACGCCCTTCACGTTTTTACTTAACTCACGATGATCGTGTGATTATGGCATCAGAAGTGGGTGTGGTCGACGTGGAAACTGACAACGTTAAAACCAAAGGAAGATTACGCCCCGGCAAGATGTTCTTGGTTGATTTCGATAAAGGTGAGCTGATTGATGATGAAGCCATTAAAGCCGAATTTTCGGCACAAAATCCTTATCGAGCATGGTTAGATGACCAGCAAATTCACCTATCAGAATTACATTGTGAACAAGAGGCTCATGGCTTTTATCCCGAATCATTAATTCATCGATTAAAGTCATTTGGCTATAGTTCAGAAACCTTACAATTTATGCTTCTACCATTGGTTAGCGAACTACGCGATCCAGTCGGGTCCATGGGTAACGACTCAGCATTGGCTTGTTTGAGTGATCAATCTCGCATTATTTATGATTATTTCAAGCAATTATTTGCTCAGGTGACCAATCCACCGATTGATTCCATTCGTGAAGAAGTGGTGATGTCATTACGTTGTTCAATCGGCCCAGAAGGAAATCTGCTCAGCAATAAGGCGGAAAATGCACACCGATTGGTGATTGACCATCCAATCCTCACTAACGAAGAAACTGCAGCATTGAGACATTGTAACCACCTAGGCTGGACTTCTAAAACCATTGATATTACTTATGACATCAATAAAGGTGGAAAAATCTCAGAATTATTAGAAGATATTTGCAAACAAGGCTCGCAAGCGATTAAGGACGGCCATTCTTTGGTAATTCTATCCGATCGCAATACTGGTGAAAACCGCGTGGCGATCTCGACATTGCTTGCCTCTTCGGCTCTACACCGTTATTTAGTCGCTAGCCATGAACGCACTCAAGTAGGTATTATTGTAGAAACCGGCGAAGCTCGTGAAGTGCATCATTTTTGCTTACTAACTGGTTTTGGTGCAGATGCTATCAATCCTTACTTAGCATTCGAAGCATTATGGCAAGCACGACGTGATGATATGATTGATATTGAAAGTGATGAAGCAATTATCAAGGCTTATCGCAAAGGTGTCGGCAAAGGCATGCTTAAGGTAATGGCAAAAATGGGTATTTCCACATTAGAGTCATACAAAGGTGCACAAATTTTTGAAGCCGTTGGCTTGGCACCAGAAGTCATGGAAAAATGTTTCTTCGAAACTGCATCGCGCATTAATGGCGTAGGTTTTGACGTATTACAAATTGAAGCTGAAAAGCGCCACCAAAATGCTTATCAAACTGATGATTTAGACAATTTAGGGCACTACCATTGGCGTAGTGGTGGTGAAAAACACATGTGGGAGCCACAAACTATTGCCAACTTGCAACTCGCTGCGCGTAATAACGACAAAGAAGCTTATTGGGCATTTTCTAAGCGCTCAAATGAAGAAGGCACTCGCAACTGTACACTGCGCGGGCTAATGTCCTTTAAAAAAGGCAATTCAATTTCAATTGATGAAGTAGAAGACGTTAAAGAAATCGTCAAGCGCTTTGCAACGGGTGCGATGAGTTTTGGCTCTATTTCTGCCGAATCTCACGAGTCGTTAGCCATTGCTATGAACCGCCTTGGCGGTAAATCCAATACCGGCGAAGGCGGTGAAGATTCTAAACGTTGGACGCCAGATGCTAATGGTGATTCTCGTCGAAGTGCAATTAAACAAGTGGCCTCAGGTCGTTTTGGTGTGACTATTGATTACCTTAACAACGCCGATGAAATTCAAATTAAAGTTTCACAAGGTGCAAAACCAGGTGAAGGTGGTGAATTACCAGGCACTAAAGTAGATGAAGGAATCGCCAAGATTCGTCACTCAACACCAGGCGTTGGGTTAATCTCTCCACCACCACATCATGATATTTACTCTATTGAAGATTTATCACAACTTATTTTTGATCTTAAAAGATCTAATCCTGCAGCTCGAATTAGTGTCAAGCTAGTTTCTGAAGTTGGTGTAGGAACTGTTGCT
>JAUWPG010000028.1 GCA_030611725.1 Gammaproteobacteria bacterium | reverse complement strand
AGCAACAGCAACTTGATGCTCTATTTCCAACTTTCTAGCTTGATCTTTTAGTTGGTAGTAATTGTCCGGTTCACTAATAAATATCTTCTTTATCAACTCTTTACCAGTTAAGCTCGTTACATTTAATACCTTATCTTCAACTCCAGCAACAATATTATCACTTCTGCTGTTTGCCAGCATTTTAAGTTCAGCAACCTTTAATGCAGTTTCTGCATCTAGCAAACGAATTTTGTGCTTTAATTCGTTCCTCATTGTTTGTGCTAACTCTATCTCGCTATACGGTAAATCCGCCTTTATCTTGGTCATATCTATCATTAACTGCTCATCAACGTCATTATTTCTAGTTTGATCGGCAATAACATCATTCTTTTGACTGGTAATTGTGTTCTCTTTAATGATTTTTATTTTTTCTTGTCTTTCAGAATCAATCTGAAAATCAGAATTAGCAAAAGAAAAATCTCCAACCTCTAAAGAACTTTGGCCACTGCTTGAAAAAAAGCTGTCGAAATCAGCAGGGATACTTGTCGAAGAATCAAAAAAATCTCCAAAGGCGTTTGACGAAGTGTTTGGATCGGTATTTTTCTTCTGTGAAAAATCAGTTGCTTGAACATTTTCTTGAATTGCACCAGATGTGTTCTCACAACCAGTCAATAAAACTGAGGAAATCAATAACAAACCGAGGAATACTTTATTCAAAATTTATAGTGTCTTTACTTTTTTAAAATTAATATATGCCAATCTTTCAATTAAAGCTATCTAAGTGCCGCATCACTTTTGGCCTTAATGTTAATTCTAGCCTGTTTATTAATCGCCTCTATCGCTTTTCTTTCTTTCACAAGCAGCTCTCTTTCTTTGGCACTAGCCCTAGACAAGATTGAAGCTTTATCTTTCTTTGATTGACTGATTAAACCCTTCTTACTCTTATCGTATTCAGCTTTAAGATCTGCTTTCTTTTGCCTGTGTTGTTCTTGATTGTCTGACTCAAGCTGTGACAAAGAATTTTTCCTATTTGAATAAATTTTTCTAATTGCTGATTCAAGTCTTTCATCAATTGCAGTAATCTTAGAATCTCTTTCAGAAATCAAATTATTACGCATTTTGTCGCCAGCAGATTTTTTAGCATTTGCAATTTCAGTGTTTAAGCCAACTTTGTACGCCTTCTCTTTAGTGGATCTAGCTACTTTATCCTTCCCGTACTTTGAAGTAATCGTAGTTAACGCAAACTTCTCTTGCTTTGCTAATTTTGATTTTGTAGTATTACTATACTCATCAGCTTCTTCTCTAAACTTGGCAATAAGCTGATCAATTATTACTTTATTACTTGCTTTTACTCTTTTCTCAACTTTAATAGCATCAGCAATACGTTGTCTTTCTAACTCTAGCATTCTAATGCTTAATAATTCCTGATTAGATTGCTCCATTGCACGGACATTCTGCCTCATTATTGTTAACTGTTTGTTTCTTTCTTTATCAAGTTCAATTTTTGTCACAGACAAACGATCAAGGTATTGATCTTTAAGTTTTCTTTCATTCTCTTTGAATAAGTAAAATCTATCCAACTCAGTAGTAAGTGCTTTTTTCATTAACCTGCTTTCTACTTCACTTTGCGTATCTGAAATCTTTCTTTCAACTGAAGTAATTGCCTTTACTCTTTGATCTTTTGTATCAAACTTAACCCGAGCCACCTTATTCTGGATGTCTAGATGTAACGCATCAGTCTTTGTTTTTAGCTGTGCCTGATTAACCTTAGCAAGGCTATTTTCTTCAGACTTTAATTGAATATTTAAAGTGCTTAAGGATTCTTTTAATCTAGACTCAACATCTTCCAATCTAGTTCGTTTGGCAATCTTGTTAATAACTTTGGCATTGATATTACCAACTTTAACCGCTTCAATTCTTTTCTTACGCTCTGCCTCAGCATCGTTTTTTATTTTTGCAATTATTTCTTGTTGGCTGCTGGTTAATTTAGCGTACTTTTTAGCCACCACCGACTTAATGGTTTTCTTTTTCTCTAGATTTTTCTTGGAATTATCTTTTACGCCTTTCTCATCACTACCAAACCAAGAGCCAAACCAACCTGATGATTCAGGTTCGGCTGTAATAGCCGTTACAGGGCTGGCAACTTTCTCAGCATCTTCCTTGGTGTTGTCTTCTGAAATCGAACAACCAGTCAAGAAGAGAGACCCAACCAACAAAGAACTTAATAAAAATTTATCTGTAATAATGCGCATACTACACCTTTAATTAAAATATAAATAATTTACTTATTATCACCATTAAACCAGCTCTGTCAAGTATTTACCTTGATGTAATCAAGTTAAAATTGATGATTTAATCTGTATTTTTTAGGTTTTTTTTATTCCGAACCGTTACCAAACAGCGAACCAAAATAATCAGAAATTGAAGATCCAGTAGATGAAACTGAATCTGAGACTGTAGAGCTCGCATCAGAAATCGATGAACCTACATCAGTTGCCGCATCGCCAATTGAATCGCCCACAGTAGACAAACTACAACCAGTTAGAAAAAGAGAACTAATAAATAAAGAACTTAATAAATTTTTGCTTTTAATACGCATACTACACTCCTAATTAAATTATATAATTTTTCCATTATCACCATTAAAATCATGATGTCAATATCTATCCTACGATTAAATTCATCAAAAAAAATAACGTTCATTATTTTCACACAATTCATGGTCTTTTTTTTTGCCTCTGATTCTGTATAATCATGGGCAATATTATTGCTAGGAAAGCACATGTCAGGTAATACTTTTGGAAAATTATTCACAGTCACAACTGCAGGTGAATCACACGGTGAAGCGCTCATTGGTATTGTTGATGGTTGCCCTCCTGGTATGGCACTGACTGAGGCTGACCTCCAGGTTGATTTAGATCTTAGAAAACCTGGCACCTCAAGACACACCACTCAACGCCGTGAAGAAGACTTGGTAAAAATTTTATCAGGCACCTTTGAAGGTAAGACCACCGGTATGCCGATTGCACTGATTATCCAAAACACCGATCAACGCTCAAAAGATTACGGCAATATCGCTAACACTTTCCGCCCAGGTCATGCTGATTATACCTATGATCAAAAATATGGCTTCAGGGATTACCGTGGTGGTGGTCGCTCTTCTGCACGTGAAACCGCAATGCGTGTTGCTTGTGGCGGTGTTGCTAAAAAATATTTAAAAGAAAATTTAGACATTGAAATCAAAGGTTATTTATCACAGCTCGGCCCTATTACCTTTGACAACTTTGATTGGGGCGAAGTACACAACAATCCGTTTTTTTGCCCTGATATAAGTAAAGTTAAAGAGCTAGAAGCTTATATGGATGCACTGCGTAAATCAGGTGATTCAATTGGTGCACGCGTTAACGTAGTGGCTAGCAATATGCCGGCTGGACTCGGTGAGCCAGTCTTTGATCGTTTAGAGGCTGATATTGCCCACGGAATGATGAGTATTAATGCTGTTAAAGGTGTTGAGATTGGTGCAGGGTTTAACTCAATTACTCAAAAAGGCACCGAACACCGTGATGCAATTACACCGCAAGGTTTTACATCAAACCATGCTGGCGGCACGCTTGGTGGTATTAGCTCAGGGCAAGATGTGCTAGTTTCAATTGCACTTAAGCCAACTTCAAGTTTGCGCTTGCCTATTGAAAGCATCGACAAACAAGGAAACCCGATTGAGGTTATCACCAAAGGTCGCCATGATCCTTGTGTTGGCATTCGTGCCACCCCCATTGCTGAAGCGATGTTAGCCATCACTATTATGGATCATCTCATGCGCCATCGTGCACAAAATACAGGGGTTAAATCCTCTACACCAGTCGTGCCTGCTAAGGCATAGCACCACTAAAAAATAAGGAAAAAATCTATGTTGTTTGCACTGATTAACAAGTACGCCCCTATTAATGTCAAAAATGATGTACTCTCTGGTTTAACCGTTGCGCTCGCATTGGTACCGGAGGCGGTGGCCTTTGCTCTACTGGCTGGTGTGTCACCACTGGTTGGTCTATATGCCGCCTTTACCATTGGCTTGGTCACCTCTATTATTGGTGGTCGCCCAGGCATGATCTCAGGTGCTACTGGTGCAATCGCTGTGGTGATCGGCACATTGGTTGCTGTTCATGGTGTTGAATATTTATTTGCCGCTGTTGTTTTAACGGGCTTAATTCAGATCGCTTTTGGCCTGCTAAAACTCGGTAAATTTATTCGCCTAGTACCACATCCGGTTTTCCTAGGCTTTGTCAATGGTATTGCCATGGTAATCTTTATCGGTCAGATTAAACAATTTAAAGTAGGTGATTCTTGGACCACTGGTGAACCACTAATGATTATGCTGGCCATCATTGCTGTAACAATGGCGATTATTCATTTCTTGCCAAAGCTTACCAATATTGTACCGTCGATACTGGTTGCTGTTGTTGTTGGTAGTTTAGCCGTTATTATGCTCAATATCGACACACGTACAGTGGGTGATGTTGCCTCTATTAAAGGAGGGCTGCCTATCTTTCATATTCCTGATGTGGGTGGCATTAGTTGGGATATGCTGGTCATTATCTTTCCTTACGCATTAACCATGGCTTTAGTTGGATTGATCGAGAGTTTGTTAACCCTTAACTTGGTTGATGATCTTACAGAGACTACCGGTAAACCTAATCAAGAATGTATTGGTCAAGGTGTTGCTAATACAGTCACCGGCCTATTTGGCGGTATGGGTGGCTGTGCAATGGTGGGCCAAAGTATTATTAACGTCAAATCAGGTGGTCGTGGAAGGCTCTCAGGTATCGTGGCTTCTATGACCTTATTGTTGTTCATTCTTTATTTTTCTGAATACATTGAGATGATTCCAATTGCAGTATTAGTTGGCGTGATGTTTATGGTGGTGATTGGCACCTTTGAATGGTGTACGATACGTTTGTTTGGTAAAGTGCCAACTCTGGATATTATTACTGGCATCTCGGTTGCAGTGATTACTGTGCTAACCGACAACTTAGCATTGGCTGTGATTGTGGGTGTAATTTTGTCTACCTTATCTTTTGCTTGGGAATCTGCCAGTAAGATTTTCGTTAAACAAACTCAAAATGACCAAGGTAACAATATTTATGAAATTCACGGCACGTTGTTCTTTGCCTCTAAAGATCGTTTTCAAGAGTTGTTTAATCCTAAAGATGACACGAATGATGTCTATATTGACTTTGGCAACTCTAAAGTGTTAGACCACTCAGCCATTCAGGCAATTGACAAACTGGCTGAACGTTACAAAAGAGTTGGGAAAACCTTACACTTACAACACCTCAGTGCTGAGTGTCGCTTGCTACTCGAAACCGCTAAAGACTTAGTCGAAGTTAATATGTTGGAAGACCCTACTTATCACGTAGCAGACGATAAAATCGCTTAATAACACTTGAAAACTTCTGTAAAAATTTGTACAATGCCACTATATCAATCAAATATTGGGGCAGTGCATGAACAAAATATTACCAATCATTGTATTACTTACATCAACTTCAATTGGTGCTCACGGGCCTTTTCAATCAGGCTTTTTTAATCAAGGTCTTAACAATGGATTCTGGCATAATTTTGACCAAAAATTTCAACAGATCGATCATCAACTTAAGCAACTTAAGCACTCAAGTAATACTTTTAGAACACAATCAAGGCAATACTTTGATAAAAACAACAACAGCTATATAGTTGAAATCAAAATATCAGGTCTTAATAAAAACGATATAGACATTTCTACCAAAAATAATAGGCTAATCATTAAAGGCACAAACAGTAGTGAGAAAACTTCAAACAATCAAAACTCTCGTTCATCATTAAGCTTCTCTCATTCACTATCTATTCCTGATGATAGCGACAAAGATAACATTAGCGCAGATTTTAAAGACGACATATTAAAAGTATCTATTCCAAAATTAAACAAGTCAAAACCACAGATTCAGAAAATAACCATTCAATAGTTATCTACCGGGCTCATCACCCCAAAGCAATTTATGCATTTGCATCTGCATACGCACATTAAGTTGCTTATCTAAAATCCAATTGGCCAATTGAGTCGGTGTAATAGCTTCAAATACTGGGGAGAACAATACACCGGCTTTGGTTGGGTATTGGCTCACAACATCAACACTCCAGTCAAAATCATCTTTTGAGCCAATCACAAACTTCAACTGATCTTTGGCTTGGAGCTTATCAATGTTGTCATACTTATTGTGCTTAGATTCATTTGATGATGGTGTCTTAACATCCATTACAATCGACACTGCTGAGTTCACAGCACTAATATCAATACTACCACTGGTTTCTAACGACACTTGATAATCCAGCTTAATCAATGCATCTAATAAAACATGGCAATTGATTTGCGCCAACGGCTCACCGCCCGTGACACAAACATAACGCGTATTGTATTGCTTAATCTGGGTGAGTATCTCATCAATACTTAGCATATTGTTACCCTTGAAGGCGTACTCAGTATCGCAATAAGTACAACGTAGCGGGCAACCAGTTAAACGAATGAATACCGTTGGCAGACCTACTTCACGTGCCTCACCTTGAAGTGAGTAGAATATTTCGTTAATGTTTAAATTGACCATCTTTGAGTTGTTTTATTTGGTTACGTACATCCGCTGCTTGCTCAAATTTTAGATCTTTAGCAAAGCCGTACATTTGCTTTTCTAGTGTTTTAATCTCTTTGGCAAATTGTACTGGTGAAAGCTGCCTTTGAATATTTTCATTGACCATATTATCGTTAATTTCTTGACTGGAAACATCAGTATCTAGAATATTGATAATCGGTTTAACCACGCCTTTAGGTGTAATATTGTGCTTAATATTATAAGCCTCTTGTTTTTTACGACGCCTATTGGTTTCATCCATAGCGCGCTGTATCGACCCGGTGATACGATCGGCATACAAGATCGCCCTACCATTCACATTACGCGCTGCACGCCCCATGGTTTGAATCAAAGAGCGCTCAGAACGCAGAAAACCCTCTTTATCTGCATCCAAAATCGCCACCAAAGCAACCTCAGGGATATCCAACCCCTCTCTAAGTAAATTAATACCCACCAGTACATCAAAAACACCAAGGCGTAAATCACGAATGATTTCTACACGCTCTACGGTATCAATATCAGAATGTAGATATCGCACTTTCACATTATAATCGTTTAAATAATCACTGAGCTGCTCAGACATTCTTTTGGTTAAAGTAGTAACCAAAACGCGTTCACCCAAGTCCACACATTTATGTATCTCACTGAGTAAATCATCCACTTGGGTGTCTACTGGACGTATATCTATTTCAGGGTCAAGCAAGCCTGTTGGTCTTACTACTTGCTCAGCAATTACATTTGATACTTCCAGCTCATAAGCTGCTGGTGTGGCTGATACTAAAATACATTGATGCGCCCGATCTTCAAACTCATCAAACTTTAACGGGCGATTATCCAATGCCGAAGGAAGTCTAAAACCAAATTCTACCAGCGTTTTTTTGCGCGCCCTATCGCCTTTATACATGCCGCCGATTTGGCTTACAGTCACATGAGATTCATCCAAAATAACCAATGCGTTATCAGGTAAATAATCCATCAATGTCGGTGGTGCCTCGCCAGGCTTTCTGCCAGATAAATAACGTGAATAGTTTTCAATACCATTGCAATAACCCAACTCACGCATCATTTCAATGTCCATTTGCACACGTTGAGTCAGGCGCTGCTCTTCTACTAATTTGTTTAGTGACAACAACTCTTTGCGTCGCACTTTAAGCTCAGCCTTAATATCGTCTAGTGCATTAAGGATTTTAGATTTTGGTATGACATAATGCGTTTGTGGGTAGATGGTAATACGTTGAAGAGATTTCAACTTTTCACCCGTTAATGGGTCAAACCAATAAATTGCTTCGATCTCATCGTCAAACATTTCAATACGTGCGGCTTGTTCTTCTGAGTCAGCAGGGAAAATATCAATCACCTCGCCTTTGACTCTAAAATGACCGCGCATTAAAGTTACATCATTTCGCGTATATTGCATTTGCGACAATCGAGATAAAATCTCTCTTTGATTGGCAGTCTCACCCACACTAAGGTGTAATAACATTTGCATGTAACTGTCCGGATCACCCAAACCATAAATCGCCGAAACACTGGCAATGATAATAACATCCTCTCGCTCAAGCAAAGCCTTGGTAGCAGACAAACGCATTTGCTCTATTTGTTCATTAATCGATGAATCTTTTTCAATATAAGTATCACTCGCCGGTACGTAGGCTTCCGGCTGATAATAATCGTAATAAGAAACAAAGTATTCCACTGCATTGTGCGGAAAGAATTCTTTCATTTCACTATACAATTGCGCCGCTAATGTCTTATTAGGCGCTATTATAAGACTGGCGCGCTTGGTCTGCTTAATTACGTTTGCTAAGGTAAATGTCTTCCCCGAACCGGTCACACCAAGCAGTGTTTGAAACTTTTCGCCAGCATTCACGCCATCCACTAAAGCTTTGATTGCTTTTGGCTGATCTCCAGCTGGAGAAAATTTAGATTCTAATTGAAATTTTCTATCCACGAACGTGATTTTTCATTATCATAAACATTCAATTTTAACCAATATAAAAGACAATGACAATCCTTTCAGATCGAGTAGGTAAAGTTAAACCTTCTGCTACACTTGCCGTTACCGCTAAGGCGAATGAACTCAAGGCTCAAGGCATTCAAATTGTACCGATGGGATCAGGCGAACCAGACTTTGATACACCAGAAAATATCCAACAAGCGGGCATTGATGCCATTAAAAATGGGCAAACGCGCTACACTGCCGTTGATGGTACGCCAGATCTAAAAAATGCCATCATCGATAAATTTAAACGTGATAACGGTCTAGACTACTCTGCTACCGAAGTAATGGCGTCATCTGGTGGTAAGCAGGTATTTTACAATCTCTGCCAGGCAGTACTAGACGACGGTGATGAGGTAATTATTCCAGCGCCCTACTGGGTTAGCTATCCTGACATGGTGATTTTGGCTAATGCCACACCTGTGATTGTAGAAACCGGACTAGAACAAGACTTTAAAATTACACCAGAGCAATTAGAGTCTAGTATTAATAACCACACTAAGTTGTTTGTCATAAATAGCCCATCTAACCCAACTGGTGCGGTTTACTCTCAAGCCGAATTACAAGCTCTGGCTGATGTCTTAAAAAATCATCCTCATGTATTGATCATCACTGATGACATCTACGAGCATATTCTCTGGGGAAATGACGACTTTATTAATATTGTCATGGCAGAGCCTAAATTAAAAGATCGAACTATTATTCTTAACGGTGTTTCTAAAGGTTACGCCATGACAGGTTGGCGTATTGGCTATGGTGCCGGCCCAGAAGCTATCATTAAGGCCATGAAAAAAATTCAAGGGCAATCAACCTCAAACCCATGTTCAATCGCTCAAGCGGCAGCATTGGAAGCCCTAAATGGCGATCAAAGCATTATTAGCACAATGGTCAATGCATTCAAAGAACGTCATGAATATATCGTTAATGCACTGAATGCTATTGACGGTATTGAATGCCCAAGATCACAAGGCGCCTTTTATTCGTTCCCAAGAGTTGAAGGTTTAATTAAGCGCCTAGGTCTAAAAGATGATGTAGATCTATCGACTTATTGTCTGGAAAAACTTAACATTGCTTTAGTTCCAGGCTCAGCATTTGGTGCACCAGGTTATGTACGCTTATCGTTCGCTACTAGCATGGATAACATCAAACAAGCAGTAGAAAGACTGGCTAGCGTTTAATAAGTGCATAAAACACAAAAAACCTCCATAATGAATATTTTAATATAAGCGCTTATTGCGAAATCCTGGTTAAAAACCATCAAGATTTAAAATTCTAAAATTTACAAAACCCTGCCATGAAAGTATTTTTAATAGTTTTTATTGAAATACAATACTGGTGTAAGTGGGACGCTTAAGATGCTTATGGTAGAGCGCCCTCTATTCCTCTTCTATCTACATAAGGCGTGATGTCTTTCATATCACTCACCAGATCTTTATATTGGAGTGGCACAATAAAGGAATCATCAGTAACCAAACAAGGTATTTCTTTTTTAGTGAGTTCCATAAGTATCTCAAAGACTATATCTGACTCCCAACAACTAATGAAATCACCATAGGCTTTATCTTTATTGTAGTGGTCAGCCACCTTAGGGTGTTTATCTAAGATTGCTTGAGCTGTATCTGTAGGCTTGGTATTCTTTTTGAATTCAATATATTCTTCATAATTTTTAACATCTTCTTCTTTAGGATTTTTAACTTCTAAAGCCTTTCTTTTATAGAAGTTTAGAACCGAATGAGCGGCACCTTTAGGTGTTTTACCACCCTGCATAAAAAATGAGAAACTCTTGGCTATGTGTCTAGGCACAACCACTCCGTCTACTGTGATGAGATACGGATCGTCTTTATGAGGATATGGTGCGCCAGTAATTACTTGATACATGGCATTAAGATTTGATACGTCTCTATCTAGCCCTATAGTTGGCTCACCGTTAATGGTGATATTCTCTCTGAGTTTTGACGAAAGACTCGTCCAAGGACTTGTTATCTTGCCGCCAAAGGCGAACTCCATATTGTCATGGGTTGATTTTTGCTTAATAAATTCCCTCTGAACTGTGAACTTCTTAAAGACTTTATCTTCAACTTCATCATCGTTCAATAATGCAATTCTACAACCATTTAAAAGTTGATCATATTGCCTTACTCTTTCACCTAACCACTTTGAGTATTTAGTGTCTTCAAAATCAACATAAACAGTGCTACCATTTTGCTTTCTAGCTTCTCTAAGGACTATGTAAGAGCCCACTTTTTTATCTATTCCATTATCTGACCAGCCAGTATCTTCGAACCACTGAATAAGCTTATCAGTAGGCTTTATAGTAGTAATGGTGCCTCTGTTATGATTATCGATCACTTGTGTGATATACCCTGCCTCCTTCAACCTATCCAAAGAACTATTAATAACGCCGCACTCTATGCTCGATGGATTATATTTTTTACCACCTAAAGACTGTATTCTACGAGAAACCACGACCTGATTTTTACCTTGTATATACATATTACATAAAAGCAGTCTAAGGCCTTTTTTTTGATGTCTATCTATAAGATTAATGTCCTTTCCTAGGGCATGCGAAATCTGCTCTAAATGAGGTGTATTAACGCTCAGAAATAGGTCTAATTTCGGTATTTGAAGCATAAGTATTTTTAGTTAAAAGTAAATAAGTTATATGATAACTTATTTGCTATCACTCACTTTTTTTTATTAGAAAATTGGACGCTACAACCCAAACTTTGTACCAAGAAAAATAATAACAACTTCTGTTTGATTGAAAGTCATTATTATCTAAAAAATAAATACAACTCACATAAATTGTTTGTGAAAACAATAAAGAAGACCGCATAAACGGCCTACCATCAAAGCTCTTTAGACTGTTTATTTAATTGAGTCAAAAATATGCAGGTGTTAATCATTTATTTCTTACTAGGAACGACAATCAAAACATGGAGCCCTGAAAGGATCATAGCTAAAGCCGCTAACAAAAATGGCGCTGTTAGTAATTGTGTTGCCTGAGCCAAAATACCCAATGTGAGTGCCGCTACGGCGTAACCAAAATCACGCCAAAATCGATAAATCCCAAGTAAGGTGCCACGTTTTTCTGGGGGTGAAAAATCAGCAACAGCTGCACCTAATGTTGGGTACAACATTGCCATTCCAATACCTATAAATCCTGCTTCCAAAGTCCATAAAAAAACCGTATCGGTATATGGCATACTCAGTATTCCAATGCCACATATCCACATACCGCTGACAATTAACATTTTGCGACCTATTTTATCTGACAATGGCCCTGTGATTAGTTGCAACCCACCCCAAGTCAAGGCATATACCGAGATAATAGCACTGCCCTCTATTAGCGTTAATCCTTTAGAAAGAAAAAATACAGGTAAAAATATCCAAACCATGGCATCTGTAAATTTTTCCACCAAGCCAGCTTGATTCAAAGATAACAAAACTTTATCGTTCCAACTTGCTTGTATAAACAATCTAGCAAGGCTTTGGTGTGGAGCTGGGGCTGAATTATTTTGATGCAATTTTGCCCATGGCATTGTTTCCTTTACATAAAAGATAGAGGATGCCAATCCTAGGAAAATCACCACTATGCCGAATAAAAACAAGCCCTCTCTAGCGCCAAACAAATTAACAATATAAGCAGTAACTACGCCAGCAATAGCAACAGCTGCATAGCCAGAAAATTCATTAATACCATTGATAAGCCCTTTTTGATCTAATCGCGCTAAATCTAACTTACTATTAATTGTCATCGACCAACATAAACCTTGATTAACGCCTAATAATAAAGTTGCTGCTATAATCCAATTCCAACTTGGTGCGTACAAAATCATAAATGGAATAGGAATGGCCACAACCCAACCTACAACCAAAACTTGTTTGCGCCCATAACTATCGCTAAGGCGCCCTGCCAGTAAATTCATAATCGCTTTAACCACGCCGAACACAACCACAAAAGAAGTTAGTAATAAAAACTCCTTCTCTCCTAGTCCAAATTCAGTATCTGCAAGGCCTGGTATGACTGTTCTTGTCATACCAATGGTTAGTCCAACTAAAAATACTTGTATTAGTTGAAAGATTATCTGGGTTTTATTTTCAGTGACACCATGTTTTATTGTTGTCATTATTTTGCTGCCTTTATTAAATTAATACTTGTATAGTTGAGTATTATATGCAATAATTCAATCAATTAATTGAATAAATGAATAAAACATTAATGCCCTCTGTAAAGCAGTTATTAAATGAACAGTTAGCGCTTGTTGCGCAAAGCTTAGCATCTCCACAGCGGCTGGAAATTTTAGAATACTTGACACAAGCAGAACGCAGTGTTGATGATTTAAGCAAGCTGGTCAAGTTGAGCGTTGCCAACACCTCTCGCCATTTGCAAATATTAAAACGGGCCGCCTTAGTTAAGGTTCGTCGTCAAGGCAAGAAACGTTTTTATGAAATTACTGGCAATGATGTTATTAGCTTAGTTTCTAGCCTTAGGAAAACTGCTCAAATTCATCTGGCTGAAGTTGAGCGCTTAATGCAAAGTTATATCAATCATAAAGATGACTTAGAAGCTGTGAGTGCACAAGAATTATTGGAAAGAGCGAAAAATAACGAAGTAACCGTATTGGATATACGTCCAGAAGATGAGTTTTATGCTGGACACCTTCCCAATGCAATTAACATTCCACCTAATGAGATATCACAACGTATTAGCAATCTTAAGAATGACAAAGATATTGTGGCTTATTGCAGAGGTCCTTATTGCCTATTCTCATACGAAGCAGTTGAAAAATTAAGAGACAAAGGCTTTAGAGCACGACGCTTAGAAAATGGCTTTTCAGATTGGAAAGCTGCCGGATACCCAATACAACATAATTTAACTCAAGGATAATTACTATGTTTTTAGTACAAAGACAAGCGCCAAGCGACGCATCTTCACTTTCATATTTGTTTGGTTGTGGGGGGAAAGGTAAAGCCATCGCAGTTGACGTTCATCAAGAGGATGTTGACTGGTTTTTAGAACAGGCAACCATTAAAGAGGTTGAAATTAATTATATTATCGATACACATATTCACGCTGACCATGTGTCTGGTGGACGTAAATTAGCTGATAAATGCAATGGAACCTATATGTTGCATGAATCATCCCAGCCAAAATTTAAATTTGAACCACTACATGATGGTCAAATCTTAACATCGGGAAATGTTAGTACTCAAATCATTCACACACCTGGACATACGCTAGACAGTATTTGTCTACTTGTATCTGATAATAGACGTACTAACGAACCATGGTTTTTAATTTCTGGACATACTTTGTTTGTTGGTAGTGCCGGAAGACCTGACTTACGAGGTCAAGAAGAAAAGATGGCTGGACTGTTGTATGACTCAATTTTTGATAAAATTTTAACCCTGCCAGACCATGTCGAAATATACCCTGGCGCACAAGCTGGTAGTGTTTGTGGTGCTGGACTGTCTGCCAAACCTTGTTCAACCATCTCTTTTGAGAGGCGTTTCAATACATCGTTGCAAGGTAGTAAGGATGATTTTATTAAAAATATTTTAGAAAATATTCCGCCAGAGCCAATAAATATGCTTAATATTATTGAGGAAAATATTCAATAAAATACATCGAGCAATAATAAAGACCTATATCAATTGTAGGTCTTTATTTGTATGGTGTTTGTTATTGCTGCACTAATTCAAGATTAAATTCGTGAAACGAACTTCTGACTTCGGCTAGTTACTGTAGTATTTTCTATAAACAACTCTGCCACCATCTTTAACCTCTACCAAGCCACAATCGCCTTTATGTCTGTACTCATAAGACTTAATAAGATATTTACAATACTCTATGCTGTTACAAACCATAACTCCACTAGAAATTGAGCTGTCATTATTATGCACAACAAGCGTTAATGTATGAGCACTAGCCAATGCTGACAACAGCATAGTGGTTAACAAAACAGCTTTAATTGTTCTCATAGTGAAAAAAGCCTTATTGACTATTTAATGAGCAAGTGTCACTTTTACCGCACTTAGTTGAATACCGCTATATTATGGACAATAAAAACCACCCTTCTTAAATTCTCCTCAAGAGGTTTGTAGCCTATTCTGTGACTTGTATACTGCAACACTCTACTGGCTGTTAATTTTTGAAGAAGGATCGTTGCGACCCTTTAATTATTTTTTAGTGTTTTTTACAGGAATACGATGATGAAAGTCGTTATTTCTTTTTCGTGAAAGTTGCGGTTTTGGTGCGTTATTTACTCTAGAATAAGGCACTAAATGCCCCTCTCCATTGCCTATTAAATCACTGCGTCCCATTTGTTTTAACGCCTGTCGTAATACGTCCCAGTTTTCAGGATCATGATAGCGTAAAAAAGCTTTATGTAATTTTCGTTGTTGTCCACTACGCGGGGTTTTTACCGCTTCTGACTTTCGAGTAATCTTCTTCAGTGGATTTAACTCAGTGTGATACATAGCGGAGGCTATTGCCAAAGGAGTAGGAATAAAGGCCTGTACTTGATCGGGCTTGAAGTCATTACGTTTTAACCAAAGTGCTAGATTTAGCATATCCTTATCACTGGTTCCTGGGTGAGAGGAAATAAAGTAAGGGATTAAATACTGCTCTTTTCCTGCCTGCTTAGAATAACGATCAAACAGTTTTTTAAACTGATGATAAGCACCAATACCTGGCTTCATCATTTTTGACAAGGTGTCTTCTTCAGTATGCTCAGGTGCAATTTTTAAACGCCCACCTACGTGGTGGGTAACCAATTCTTTAATATATTCCGGATCCCGCACAGCCAAGTCATAGCGTAAACCTGAAGCAATAAAAATACGCTTAACACCTTTCAGATTGCGTGCACGTCGGTACAATTTGGTTAGTGGCTTGTGGTCTGTTCCCAGATTCGGGCAAATACCAGGATAGACACAGCTAAGGCGACGACAAGCGGTTTCTATTTTTGGATCTTTGCATTGCAGACGATACATATTAGCTGTCGGGCCACCAAGATCAGAAATATTGCCTTTAAATTCTTCATCTGTATCACGGATGGTTTCAATTTCACGAATGACTGAATCTTCAGAGCGACTTTGAATAATTCGCCCTTCATGCTCGGTAATAGAGCAAAAAGTACAACCGCCAAAACAACCACGCATAATATTAATTGAAAAACGAATCATATCAAAGGCAGGGATTTTCAGCTTGCCATAAGCAGGATGCGGTTTGCGCGTATAAGGTAATTCAAACACACTATCAAACTCTTCCATTGATAAAGGAATTGGTGGCGGATTTAACCAAACATCCCGCTCACCATGGCGTTGTACCAAAGCACGCGCATTACCCGGATTGGTTTCTAGGTGAAAGACACGTGACGTATGCGCATATAGATAGCGATCTATTGCTACTTG
>JAUWPG010000033.1 GCA_030611725.1 Gammaproteobacteria bacterium | reverse complement strand
AATGATGTTGCGGTTTTTATATTTTGCGATCGCATCCGGATTAACTTCAGGTATCACCAATGGAATATCATCATCTAAACGAAACTCAGATGTATTATCAATCACCACACAACCAGCTTCTGCTGCAATAGGCGCATATTTTTCAGAAATATGACCACCTGCTGAGAACAAGCCAATTTGTGCTTGAGAAAAATCAAATTTATCTAAGTCTTGTACTGTCCAGCTTTTGCCTTGACAAAGTACTTTCTTACCTGCAGAGTTAGCACTTGCTAATGGGTATAAATTATTAATTGGAAAATTACGCTGTTCTAAAATCGAAAGGATGGTTTCGCCCACAGCGCCTGTTGCACCAACAACGGCAACGTCATATGTCTTACTCATAAGTGTATAAATTAAAAATTATAAAATCTTGGATATTATACTTGATTGTCAATGTCGATAAATTGATGCTTAAGATCAAATTTATCACTCAAATGCTGACACAAAGATTGCACACCATAACGCTCTGTCGCATGATGGCCAGCTGAAATAAAAGCAATGTCATTTTCTTGGGAAATCGCCGGAATTTGTTCAGACACTTCACCCGTTAGAAAAATATCAGCATTAACGTCAATCGCATGGTCAATATAGCTTTGCGCCCCACCTGTACACCAGGCAATACGTTTAAGTTGTTTATTGTCATCACCAAATATTAAAGGTTTTCGCTTTAAAGTAGATTCAACCGATTGACCAAATTGAGACAGACTCATGTCAATTTCACCTTGCCACACCAAGGTGTCGCCGATTGGTGTCGGGTTTCTAATGGCAAGTTTTTTGGCCAATTGGATGTTATTACCCACTTTGATGTGTGCATCAAGTGGCAAATGATAGCCAAAAAGATTGATATTATTAGCAATTAACGCAGCAATACGCTTGCGCTTTATACCAATGATTTTAGCGTCTTCATTTTTCCAAAAGAATCCATGATGCACAAACAAGGCATCCGCCTTCTCATCAATGGCTTGTTCAATCAGCGCTAAATTAGCACTGACACCAGAAATGATGTGTGTAATTTCTTCACACCCTTCAACCTGCAACCCATTCGGACAATAGTCCTTAAACTTATCCACACTAAGGTAGTCAGCACAATAGTTTACTAAGTCTTGACGATTAACCATAATGATTTTTTACGATTTTGATAAATTGTGCGTTCTCTTTAGCACTGCCCACAGTGACGCGTAAGCAGTCATTCAACCTTGGTGCGGCACTTAAATTTTTAATTAATACCCCTTGATCTTTTAAAGCTTTAAACAATACGTTGGCTTTTGGCGCTTTGAATAAAATAAAATTTGCCTGAGAGGGATAAACCACCAGTCCATTAATAGCACTTAAATCATTAGATAAGTTAGCACGTTCAACAAGAATGGCTTTGGCATTTTTATCAATCTGTTCTTTTTCTTGTAACAAGAAGTTGGCGCTCACTTGAGTTAAAGTGTTAATGTTATATGGCAATCTTAACTTGTCTAATTCAGTAACCGTTTCTTGAGCACCAATTAATAGGCCCAAACGTAAACCAGCAAAGCCAATTTTAGAGACTGTTCTAAGCAAAACTAAATTCGGATACTTGGCAATGTCGCCTAGAAAGCTATCGTCTGCATAAGCGTAATATGCCTCATCTAAGACTACCATTGCATCGGTTGAGTTAATGATTTTTTCAATTAATTTTCGATCAAAAGCATTACCGGTCGGATTATTTGGATAAGCGATGAAAATAAGTTTTGGATTATGTGCCTTGATGGCTGATAATGTTGCAGGCAAATCAATCTCAAAATCATCATTCAGATCAACGCCTTGATAATTAAGACGGGTAAATTTAGCAATCATGCTGTACATGACAAAACTCGGTTCAACACTTAAAACCGTATCATCTGTTTCACAAGCCAGTGCTAATAATTGAATCAACTCATCAGAACCATTGCCTAACAACATGCCAAAATCAGCTGGGATGTCCATCAGATCACGTAACGTTTGTTGCAAATCATCTGCACTTGGATTAGGATAACGGTTCAAGTCAGCATCGGCCAAACAGGCCAAATACTGGGCAATCAATTCATCTGGCAATGGAAATGGAGACTCCATTGCATCGAGTTTAATCATATCTGTAGACGCAGGCACATGATAAGCATTGATTGCTTGAATGTCAGCACGTAACCAGTGATTAATAAAACTCATTATTTGGGTAATTCTCGATTAGGATGATATTGTATTTTACCTATACTCTTTGCATTTAATAGGCTTTGGTAAGTGTAGTCTAATGCGCGTTTACAAGCAATCTCAACATCCAGACCCGATGCCAATAACGCACTAATGGCACTTGTTAAAGTGCAGCCAGATCCATGATAACTACCTGGCAGTTTGGGGTAGCTAAAACGTTCAACACAGCTTGTGTGATGATATAGGCGATGCTCTATCTGCTCATCAGATGTGTCTGTCGTGGTTAATAACACCCACTCACAAGGTAAAGATTCAATCGCTTGTTGTTCATCCGTGGTGGATGACAATGCTTGGAGTTCAGCCAAATTGGGGGTTAACACTTGCACCAATGGCAATAATTTTTCCTTTAGTATTTTGAGCGACTCGTTGTTCAACAATCGTTGGTCGGTGCTCGTACTAATGATTGGATCAAGCACTACCGTAGTATGATCACAATCCTGAATAAGAGATGCAATGGCTTCAATCTGCACTTGAGACGACAACAAGCCAATCTTAATTACTGAAAAATTGATGTCTTCTTTAAGGTGGTTAAATTGCTCAACAATAAGCCCTGTATCCACAGCTTGTGTAGATTTAACCGATTGGGTGTTTTGAACAGTCAGTGTGGTGACAATGGGTAGTGCGGTTACCCCAAACTGATTAATGGTCTCAATATCAGCGCTGATACCCGCCCCACCACAAGGATCAAGTCCAGATAAGACTAAAACAGTGTCTAACACGCTGGGTTATTGCGCTTCTTTCTTAATTAGGTGATTTATTATCTCAAACAACCGCTCTTCATCGCCGGCATGCTTAGAATCTACTAAATATTTGCCATTAACAACAAAAGTTGGTACGCCACTAATTTTATACTTAACCGTATGAAGTTTAGATTTATTCAACTTCATACGCACTGAAAATGACTTGTATACATTATTAGCGCGCTTTTCATCAACGCCAAGATCAACCAACCAATCAACAAAATCCTCTTGATCTATGAACGGTGTTTTATGCAAATGAATCGCATCGAATAAAGCACCATGTAATCTGTCCAACTCGCCCAATTGCTCTAATACGTAATAAAAAATGGCGCCATTCTTCCAACGTTCGGAAAATACCGCGGGTTGGCGAACAAACTCAGCCGAACTGGGAATTTTTTTTAGCCAATTTTCGATCGCTGGTTCAACATTAAAACAACTTGGGCAGTAATACCAAAACAACTCTCGAACTTCTACCTTATCACCTGTCACTGTTTTAACGGGCTTTTCTAACACCACATAATCTTCATCTGCAACAAAGTTAGCGAATGCAATATTGGTATAGATGGATACAAAACAAGCAATTAAAAAAGCGTGTATTTTTTTCATGTCTTTCTCGCAATTATTCAAGGATTTTATTGATATTATACTGCGTTAATTCGCACTCATTGCTTGATTGAAACCTTTGCCAAAGTGTTTGATAAGACTGCTGTTCAACAGGGTGGATCAACTCGGCATTTAATTCTGCTAGCGGCGCTAAAACAAAGGCGTATTTTAAAATATCATCTCTAGGTAAATTGGCCTGCTCATCAATCACTTCAGCATATAACACCAAATCTAGATCAATCTTTCTAGAAGAAAATTTTGGTTGTGTGCGATCCCTGCCTTGCCGTTCTTCAATATCGTGCAATTTCTTAGCCGTTTCTTTAAGCGACAGCTCGGTGTTTGCATTAACGCCCACATTGTAAAAATCATCACCATCAAAACCTTCTGCAGGACTTTGATAGACTGATGAAATTACTATGTTTGTAAACAAAGCGTTTAAAGCGCTAATCGCAGTTGCAATGTTTTGTTTGCGGTCTTGGTTAGAGCCAATATTAATATGAATGTTAGCCATTGTTTGATCTTTCAATGATAACGCCTACACCCTGAGCGCCAGTCACCGCCTCTCCCTTATTAAGGGTTAATTTGACTTTTTCGACACCAAACTCGTTGAGGATAATTTCAGCAATCTTCTCAGCCAGTGTTTCTACCAATTGAAATTCACTGGTTTGTACAAACCCAATTAATCTTTTAGAAACTGCCTTATAGTCCAATGTTTGATCAATATGATCAGTTTCACTCGCGGCTTTAATATCAGCAGCCATTTCCAAATCCAACACAATGTCTTGGCGAATTTCTCTTTCCCAGTCATAAATACCAATCACTGTATCAATCTTTAAACCTTGTATAAATACTATATCCATGCTTAAATTAAATGTTAAAAATTTCAAATTAAAATTATATGTTAACCACGCTCATCATTTTCACTTATCTCATTGGATCAATTTCAACAGCGATTATTGTTTGTAACATTCTAAACTTGCCCGACCCTAGAACACAAGGCTCTAATAATCCAGGTGCAACCAACGTGCTACGCATTGGTGGTAAAAAAGCAGCGGCCATTGTATTGGTTGGCGATGGCCTGAAAGGCTTTCTTCCCGTGCTTATTGCTCAATACTTAGGCGTCAATTTATTTGAAATAACGCTGATTGCCATGGCAGCATTTTTAGGCCATGTTTATCCTATCTTTTTCGGCTTTAAAGGTGGCAAAGGCGTTGCGACATTTCTGGGTGCTTTATTGGCACTGAACTATTTAGCAGGCCTGGGCTTTGCCTTAACTTGGCTATTTATCGCCAAAGTGTTGAAGATATCCTCACTTTCAGCACTGATTGCAACTTTACTAACGCCACTTTACTTTTATTTACTCACCAATGATCTCGATGCAACTTACGTGATTGGAATTATTTGTGTTTGGATCTTCTACACGCATCGCGGTAATATTCAACGCATATTTTCTGGTGAAGAGGGGTCGATTAAGTCTTAATATTAACGCCTTTCTTTAGTAAGTAAAAAGACACTATTGCCAATATGATAATCATAATTAACAGTACACTTACTGACGTCCAAAAGTCAGATGTGCTCACCCCTAAGAATCCCAGTCTAAAACTGTCTACCATATAGTAAATCGGGTTAAATCTAGAAACATCTTGCCAAAACTCCGGCAAGATATCGATACTATAAAACATGCCACCAAGATAAGTCATTGGCATCAATATAAAAGTGGGAACAATAGTGACATCATCAAATGATTTTGCATATATTGCGTTAATAAAACCTGCTAAGGAAAATAAAATAGCGGTCAATAAAAAAGTGACAAATGTTATTCCTATACTATCAATCTCAAACTCAACAAAAAAAGACGTCGTAATCAGCACACAACAACCAACAACAAATCCACGCACTACACCACCCGAAGTATAGCCGAGAAGAATTACCCAATACGGCACTGGAGATACCAGCAGCTCCTCAATACTGTGATTAAATTTTGACAAGAAGAATGACATTACCGTATTACTATAAGCATTAGTAATAACTGTCATTAATATAATGCCTGGAATAATATACTGTAGGTAATCAATGCCTTGCATCTGCCCAATGCGCTCTCCCATCAGCCCACCAAAGATTAATAGATACAACGTTGTCGTAATAATCGGTGGGAAGATGGTCTGTACCCAAATACGGGAAAATCTCAAAACATCTCTAATGACAATGGTTTTATAAGCAACCCACATATTAATTATCCTTTGCGGTTAAACATAAAAATAACGTCTCTAGACGATTCTGAGCGCTACGCACATAATCAACACTCACCCCTTGTGTTGATAGGTCTTGCAATACATCAGTAATATTGATATCAGCTTCTAAGACAACCTGAAGGGAATGATCATCGAGCCTCTCACAAGCAAACTTCTCCTGTGTAATATTTTTTGGCAACACACTTAAACTTTCTAAAATCAATACTTGATGTGACACATTCGCCAGTAATTTTTTCATACTGGTTTGTTCGACCACCTCACCTTCATTCAAAATCGCAATATTACGGCACAAAGATTCGGCTTCTTCTAAATAGTGTGTGGTCAGAATAATGGTCATACCCTCACTATTGAGTTCTTTAAGATACGCCCAAATAGAGCGCCGAATCTCAACATCAACACCTGCTGTGGGCTCATCTAAAATCAGAATTTTAGGCTGGTGAATGAGCGCTCTAGCCAGCATCAAACGACGCTTCATACCCCCAGATAAAGACTTTGCCATATCCAAACGCTTATCCCAAAGCTCCATTTTCTTCAGCAATATATCGGATTGGACCTTAGCCATTGATTTATTGATTCCATGAAAACCTGCTTGATTAATCAAAATCTCTTCAATCGGTTCGAAAGGATTAAAATTGAATTCTTGAGGCATTAAACCAATCAGTCTTTTAACCTCATTTTCATGCGTATCTTGATCCAAGCCTAATATCTCAACACTGCCTTTGGTTTTGTGAAGCAAGCCACAAACAATACCAATGGCTGTTGTCTTGCCTGCACCATTACTGCCTAAAAGTGCAAAAAAATCGCCTTTTTCAACCTGTAAATCAATACCCTTGAGTGCATGCAATTGGTTGGCGTAAGTTTTTTGTAAATTTTTGATTGACAATGCCACTTGCATAGAATTTTAATGCCTTAAATAATCAGATGAAATTTCAGCTTTTAATCATACAGTCTGCCCATACAAAACATTTTAACATTTATCCCCTTTTATCAATTATTTTTGCGATAATTATCAGCTTTAGAATTGCATTAATATACCAACCATGTCAAGCATTAAAAACATTAAACTTCCCGATATCGGTGATTTTGACGAAGTTGAAGTTATTGAGGTTTTAGTGTCTATTGGCGACGTGATAGCGTCAGATGATAGCATAATAACTCTAGAAAGTGACAAAGCATCGATGGAAATTCCATCGCCATCTGCTGGTATAGTGACACAAATTAATATCAGCATTGGTGACAAAATCAAACAAGGCGACTCACTAATCGACTTAGAAACAACTCAAGCATTTGAAGAAAGCACGCCAGAAGATGAAAAAACCAGTGATGCACCAGAAGAATCTAGTACAAAAATAGTGCCTGTTTTGGTGCCTGATATTGGTGATTTTGATGAAGTAGAGGTGATTGAAGTTTTGGTCAATGTTGGCGACAAACTCAGTGAAGATGATTCTATTATCACACTAGAAAGTGACAAGGCCTCGATGGAAATTCCAACGCCAGTTGCAGGTATAGTCAACAGCATCAATGTGAGTCTGGGCGACAAAATTAAATTGGGTGATTTAATCCTTAAAATGCAAAGCAGTGGTTCCGCTCAAACTGTGATATCAGCACAAAAATCTACCTCGGTCGCACCTATACCAGTAGTATCGGTTGCTAGTAATGAATCTACATCCAGCATGCCTACAGGTGATTCACATGCCTCACCGTCTATTCGAAAACTTTCTAGGGAATTAGGTGTTGATTTATCTAAGGTCACTGGTACTGGTCAAAAAGGTCGAGTTTTAGACGCTGACTTAAAAGGCTATGTGAAGCAAATTATCACTTCGGGTGTTACAGGTAGTGCAATTCCAAAAGTACCCGTGATTGATTTCTCTAAATTTGGCGAAACCGAATTACTACCACTCACAAGAATCAACAAGCTTTCGGGGAAACACCTAAGCGCTTGCTGGCTCAACATTCCTCATGTTACTCAGTTTGATGAAGTCAATATTGACCAGATGGAGGCCTTTAGACAAGAACAAAAAGCCAAAGGTGTTAAATTAACGCCATTGGTCTTCATTATGAAAGCTGTGATCCAGGCGCTAAAAAAACATGCTCGTTTTAATTCTGCATTGGATGAATCGGGTGAAAACTTAATTATTAAAAAATACTTCAATCTTGGTATTGCCATGGATACACCAAATGGATTGGTGGTACCAGTGATTCGTGATGTCGATCAAAAATCACTAAGTGATTTGGCCACAGAGCTGGCTGAAACTTCAGCCAAAGCACGTGATGGAAAACTCAAACCAGGCGATATGCAGGGTGCTGGCTTTACCATTTCAAGCTTAGGTGGTATTGGTGGCACACAATTTACCCCAATTGTTAATGCGCCAGAAGTGGCAATTTTAGGTATATCTCGCTCACAAACAAAACCAGTCTGGGATGGTAAGAATTTTGTACCAACCTTAATGCTACCACTCGCTTTATCGTATGATCACCGTGTGATTGATGGCGCACAAGGTGGTCGTTTTATGGCAGATCTAAATTTGATCTTACAAGACATTAAAGAGATACTTTTATGATTAAGACACAAGTTGTTGTTATTGGCTCTGGGCCTGGTGGTTATACGGCTGCATTTCGCGCTGCTGACTTAGGCAAAGAAGTGGTGTTGATTGAGCGCTATGAGAATTTAGGTGGTGTTTGTCTAAATGTTGGCTGTATTCCTTCCAAAGCCCTACTACATACTGCACAGGTTATCAACGAAGCCGCAGAAGCCTCACATCTTGGTGTGACTTTTGGTACAACTAAAATTGATATTGATGGTGTTCGTAGCAACAAAGAAAACATTGTTTCTAAATTAACTGGCGGCATCAAAGCACTGGCCAAAGCCAGAAAAGTGCAAGTAGTTACGGGTTATGCTAGATTTGTCTCAGCCAACCAAATTGCTATTGATAACTCTGATGAAATCATTGAATTTGAGCATTGTATTATTGCAGCAGGATCACGCGTAACCAAGGTCCCAGCTTTTTCACTCAACGACCCAAGAGTGATGGATTCAACCGATGCACTCGAATTAGACAACATACCAAAACGCTTACTCATTGTTGGTGGTGGCATTATTGGTCTTGAAATGGCAACCGTTTACAACGCACTTGGCAGTGAAATTACCTTAGTTGAATTGTCCGATCAGTTGATCATGAGTGCTGATAAAGATGTGGTTACCCCACTAACTAGGCGTATTAAAAAACAATATAAAGATATTTATCTAAACACCAAAGTGACCAAAATGACAGCAACTGATGCTGGTATTGAAGTCAATTTTGAGGGCAAAAAAGCACCAGAAACAGATATCTTTGACAAGGTGTTGGTTTCAATTGGTCGTTCTCCAAATGGGCAATTAATTGATGCTGACAAAGCTGGTGTTACTGTCAATGAATGGGGCTTTATCCCAACAGATAAACAAATGCGCACCAATATTAATCACATCTTTGCGATTGGCGATATTGTTGGACAGCCAATGTTGGCACATAAGGCTACACATGAAGCCAAAGTTGCAGCTGAAGTTATTTGCGGACACAAATCAGGTTTTGACGCGCTCACCATTCCATCAGTTGCCTACACCGATCCAGAAGTTGCCTGGACAGGTAAAACTGAAAAAGAACTTAAAGACGAGGGCATTGCATATGATAAGGGTGTATTCCCTTGGGCAGCATCAGGCAGAAGCCTGAGTATTGGCCGTAGTGAAGGCATGACAAAAGGTCTGTTTGATGTAAAAACTGGGCGGATCTTAGGCATGGGTATTTGCGGCACCAATGCTGGAGAGCTTATTGCCGAAGCAACACTCGCAATTGAAATGGGTTGTGATATGAGTGACATTGCGCTCACCATTCATGCACATCCAACCCTTTCTGAAACAACTGCTTTTGCTAGCGAAATGGCAGAAGGCACCATTACCGATTTATTACCGCCAAAAAAGAAATAGGAGAACAACATGGATACTACACAAGCAAGAAATAACGTGATTGATCAACAAATCAGGCCTTGGGGTGGCTTAAACTATATTGCCAATAATGCGCTCAAAAACACGCCAAGAGAAGATTTTGTACCTAAAAAATACCAAAATCTTGCTTTTGCTGATATTGAAATTCCACTCAGTAGTACGGCAAAAATGTTAAGCCCTAAAATTGAAGGTCGCCTATTGGATGCACTAAACATCAAAAAAGACGAAACCGTATTAGAAGTCGGTACTGGGAGTGGTTACCTTACAGCGGTTATTTCAAAATTATGTAAATCAATCACCAGTATCGAAATCGATGAAGAGCTCAGCAATAAAGCCCAAGAAAAAATAAACACACTTAATATTGATAATGCCCAACTTGAAGTAGGTGACGCCTCAAAAGGCTGGCAACGCTCTACTGACTTTTATGATATTGTGGTTATCAGTACATCGGTGCCAAAAATCACTGGTCGCTTCTTTCATTTGTTAAATGTTGGTGGTCGTATTTTTGTGGTTGAAGGCGTTGGTAACGCTATGAGCGCAAAACTCATTACTCGCATTAGTGAACACAAGTGGGAAACTAAAACACTATTTGAAACTCATTTAAGCACGATGCAAGGCCTGGAAATAGCCGAAAGCTTTGAATTTTAATAATCTAATCTTAAAAATAACCAACTTTTTGTGAAGCATTTCTACAACTTTGTTTTAAGAAAATCTGGCGACAGTCTAGTCCTGTTGATGATTATTGCTGGTATTTTTATTGCTCAAATACCTAACTTTCAACTAGATGCATCCTCAGATTCATTAGTATTAGAAGGTGACAACAATCTTCGTTACTACGAGAGTATTAAAAAATCTTATGGCTCCGATGATTATCTAATTGTTAGCTACCAAGTTAAAGATAACTTACTAGATCCGGCACAGCTGATTCATTTAAAACGACTAAAAACAGCCCTTCAATCGATTGATCAAGTTAGCTCTGTCACCACTATTTTAGATGTGCCTTTATTTAGATCTCCGCCAGTACCATTGGTAGACTTATCCAAGGTCAGTATTACAATTGAAAATGGCAATGCTGACATGATGTTGGCCAGTCGAGAATTTAAATCATCGCCCTTATACTCCAATAACTTAGTCAGCAAAGACGGCAAAACCACAGCAATCTTGGTATCGCTTAAAAACAATGAAAGATTTTCACAGCTTCGTAGACAACGAGATGAAATGCGTCTACAACGAGCCCATGGTCAATTAACTGATGACGAGCTTACCCGGCTTAAAGTTATTGAAAAGCAAGTGATTAAAAACACAAGTATAAAAAGTGAATTACAAGCACAAATTATTGCCAATATCCGCATCACCCTTGACCAATATCGAGATAAAGCCAGTTTATTCTTAGGTGGCCTACCAATGATTACGACTGATATCGTCAACTATATTAGCAACGATCTTATTGTTTTCAGTTTGGCTGTTGTTGGACTAATGACACTGATTCTGGCAATAATTTTCAAAGGTATTCGTTGGGTTGTAATGCCAATTGCCATTAGCATTACTGCCGCATTGGTTATGACTGGAATCTTGGCATACCTCGAATGGAAGGTAACTGTCATATCCTCTAATTTTTTCTCATTGCTGTTAGTAATGACGCTTTCAGTCACCATTCATTTGGTGGTGCGCTATCGTGAATTGGCACAGCTGACTCCCGATCTAGAATACCGTGAATTAATCAAAAACACTCTAGAGCAGATGTTTAAGCCATGTTTGTTTACCACACTTACTACCATTGCCGCCTTTGGCTCATTGCTCATTAGTGGTATTAAACCAGTCATTGATTTTGGCTGGATGATGTCAATTGGCGTTACACTCGCCTTGGTGCTTTCATTTTTGGTTTTTCCAATTATTATGATGCTGCTACCAAAACCTAAAGTTAAGCAATTCAAAACGGAGCTTGGTATTACACACAAATTGGCTAAGTTTACCGAAAGATTTGGCACTCATTTACTCGTCATTCTAGTGTTATTTATTGGTATGGCCGTTGTAGGAATTAATAAACTCAGTGTTGAGAATCGTTTTATTGACTATTTCAAAGAAACCACTGAAATCAATCAAGGCTTAACTTTAATTGATAAAAAACTCGGTGGCACCATTCCACTAGAAATTATCTTTGACGACATGGCTGAAGACTATTGGTACGACGAAGATTTACGCCTTGATATTCATAAAATTCACACCTATTTAGACGGTCTAGATGAAACAGGCAAAGTATTGTCAATCGATACTTTAATGCAAATACTAACGCAAGCGAATAATGGTAAGACCCTTAATGGGTTTTTCTTAAACGTGGTTAAAAGTCAAATTCCAGATAGTGCTAAAGTACACGTACTCAATCCTTATGCTTCTGAAGACAATGGTCAACTGCGCATGGTGATTCGTATTCGAGAAACCAACAAAGAACTAAAACGTGATGAACTGATTAAAAAGATCGATCGATTTATATCAGATGACATTGGACTTAGGCCAGGAAGTTTTCACGTCACTGGCATGTTAGTACTATACAACAACATGTTACAAAGCTTATTTGATTCGCAAATCAAAACCATTGCGGTTGTCTTTGGCATGATCTTTGTTATGTTTTTATTTGTCTTTAAGTCGATCAGTTTATCTATTTTGGCGTTGATTCCAAACACATTGCCATCGTTATTCATTCTCGGCATTATGGGCTCTCTTGGAATCCCCCTAGATTTAATGACCATTACCATCTCTGCCATCGCCATCGGTATTGGTGTTGACAACGCCATTCATTATATTCACCGTTTTAAAGCGGAATTCCAAAAAGATCAAGACTACCTAACCACCATGTATCGTTCACACAATTCTATTGGTTTAGCAATGTTTTATACCTCTATTACAGTAACATTGGGCTTCTTGGTTTTAGTTTTATCTAACTTTATACCGAGTATTTATTTTGGTATATTTACTGCCATTGCAATGCTTAGTTCGGTGCTAGCAAATCTAACGCTATTACCTAAACTGATCTTAATGTTTAAACCAAAAATATAGACACTGGCTTAAACAATGTCGACACAACAACACTTTGATGTTTTAATAATTGGCACCGGTAGTGCTGGACTGATGTGTGCTTTGCAATTATCAGACGACTTATCCATTGCACTAATTGCCAAAGACAAGATACTTGAAGGTAGTTCATATTATGCCCAAGGTGGGATCTCGGCTGTACTAGACAGTGGTGATGATTTTGAATCACATGTCAAAGATACACTGCTAACGGGTGTTGGCTTGGGCGATGAATCGGCTATTCGCTTTATGGTCGAACAAGCGCCAGCTGTTATTAAAGCTTTAGAAAAATCAGGCGTGGTATTTACTCACAAAGATGATCAATACCACCTTACCACTGAGGGTGGCCATAGCAATAGGCGGGTTGCCCATGTTGCCGATAATACTGGGCAGTCTATCCAAACCAATCTGTTAAATAGCGTCAAAAACAAAAATAACATCACTTTATTTAAAAACTTTATCGCCGTTGACTTACTCAAAAAAAATAACCAATGCCATGGCGCTTACGTTTTAAACAAGTCTACCAATAAAGTTGAAAGCTTTATTGCCCATAAGACCATTATTGCCACTGGCGGCGCTTCCAAAGCCTATCTTTACACCTCTAACCCAGACACCTCGACAGGCGATGGTATTGCTATGGCTTACCGTGGTGGCTGCCCCATTGTCAATATGGAGTTCACTCAATTTCACCCTACTTGTTTATATCACCCACACGCTAAATCATTTTTAATTTCTGAATC
>JAUWPG010000005.1 GCA_030611725.1 Gammaproteobacteria bacterium | reverse complement strand
CGGAGGCATGAACTGGTTAGATAGTGTTTGGCAAGCGCAAACTGACAACAGCTTATATTTAGGTGTGGGTTTTATTATTAGCCTAATGATTATTGCCAGCATAATTGACCTACCATTTAGTCTGTATCGAACTTTTGTGCTTGAACAAAAATTTGGTTTTAACAAAACGACTCCTCAAACCTTTGTTGGCGATTTGCTAAAAGAGGTCTTACTCACGCTTGTTGTTGGTCTGCCACTGATTTACGCGATACTCTACCTTATGGGCGCGATGGGTGAATACTGGTGGGTTTATGTTTGGCTGGTGCTGACTGGGTTTTCTCTACTGATGTTTTGGCTTTACCCAACTTATATTGCGCCGATCTTTAATAAATTTAAGCCTTTAGATAATCTTAAACTCAAAGCTAAGATTGATAACTTATTACAGCGTACTGGTTTTAAGAGTGATGGTGTGTTTGTGATGGATGGCTCTAAGCGCTCTTCTCATGGCAACGCCTACTTTACCGGTATTGGCAAAAACAAACGCATTGTATTTTTTGACACACTTTTAAAGGGCATGGAAGATCAAGAGGTTGAGGCAATACTTGCGCATGAGCTTGGGCACTTTCATCATAAGCACATTCGTAAGCACATGATAACTTCGTTCACAATCTCATTGCTGGGTTTGGCGCTGTTGGGTTATTTGATTAATCAGCCCTGGTTCTTCCATGGATTGGGTGTACAAACCATGTCTAATCATACTGCATTGGTTTTATTTGCTTTAACCTTGCCGATGTTTAGTTTCTTTATCGCACCAATTAGTAACCACCTTTCACGAAAACATGAGTTTGAAGCAGATGCTTTTGCCGCCACGCATACCAATGCTGATGATTTGATTTCATCACTGGTTAAATTGTACCGAGACAACGCCGCCACACTGACGCCAGATCCTTTGTACTCTGCTTTTCATGACTCACACCCAAGTGCCTCTATTCGTATAGCACAACTTAAAATAGCATGAAATACAGTATAGTTTTACTCATTGCCCTATTACCAAGTCTGGCATTGGCACAACCAAATATTGTTGATGGTAAACTTTTATATGAAGAAAGCTGCATCAAATGCCATAGTGACCCTTACCTTAGTATCGGCCTGAATGAAATGAGCAATCCGATTGAGTTGTCTTATATGGTAAACGTCTGCTCGGAACATTTCCAGCTCAATTGGAACCAGCAAGACATCGAAGACACCACACATTATTTAAACACCGAGTTCTTTCGCTTTGATAAGTAACGGTATACTTTGACTCAACTACAGGGGAATAATATGAAAAAAATACTACTTATATCTGCATTATTAACCACCAATATAACGCTTGCCAATGAAGAAGGCAAAGAGCTTCATGAGGAGTCTTGTGTACGTTGTCATGGTGGTGAGATGTACACTCGCGACAACGCTCGAGTGCAGAATCATTTTGATTTAAGGGCTCAAGTCAGCGTTTGTGCCAATAACACAGGTGCCGGATGGTTTCCTGATGAAGAAAAATCTGTGGTTGATTATCTGAATAAAACGTACTACAAATTTAAGCGGTAACATTGGGTCTAACACGACGCCAAAAATGGCGAATTGAAAAAATACAAGCAGAACGTATTGCTAGAGCACAGCGTGTTTCTAATGATTCTGAATGCTTACTTGAAAATGCAAATGATGCACAAACTGGGCTGGTTATTACTCGCTATGGTCAGCGTCTATTGGTAGAGGCAGAATCAGGTGAATTATACCAATGCACAGGGCGCAAAAATATTGAGCTCTCTGTTGCTGGTGATCAAGTTGTTTTCCAAACCATTGGTGATGCCGAAGGCGTGGTTACCGCACTACTCAAACGTGACAACCAACTGAGCCGCGCGCACAAACTGATTGCCGCCAATATTGACCAACTTTGGTTGGTCGTCGCTATAGAGCCACACTATCAATTTGAACTGATTGACCGCTATTTGGTGGTAGCAGAAAACGCAGGATTACCGATTAGCATTGTGGTCAATAAAATCGAATTAAGTCAGAATGACGATCAAATTAAGTATGATTTTTCCATGTATGAATTGGCCGGTTATGAGGTGGTGTATTTGAGTGTTAAAGATCAAATTAATATCAATCAATTCAAGGCTTTGCTTGACGACAAAACGCACATTTTTTTAGGCCAATCTGGTGTGGGAAAATCCTCACTGATTAACGAGCTAATGCCGAAGCTTAATTTGCGTGTTAATGAAATCTCCACCAAGAGCAAACTGGGCAAGCACACCACCACCAACACCACGCTTTATCACATCCCTTCAGGCGGAGATTTGATTGACTCACCAGGTATTCGTGAATTCCAATTAGACGAGCTAACCGATAAAGAAATACTCAGCGGATTTAGAGAATTCAAACCTTTTATTGGCCAGTGCAAATTTAGAAATTGTGCGCACATTAATGAGCCAAATTGTGCCATCAAACAAGCAGTAGAATCAGGTGTTGTTCATACGCAACGCTATCAAAATTATCTAAATTTAATCACCTAAAATATGCAGATTAAAATCCTTAATGCGATTGATGAAATTGAGGCGTGTCAGTGGAATGATTTGATCAAAGATAACAATCCATTTTGTCGGCACGAATTTTTGTCAGCACTGGAAAAATACCACTGCGTTGGCGAGCGGTTTGGCTGGATTCCTAGACACGTTGCTATTATTGACAACAATCAATTAATCGGCGCGGCTATTTTGTATGAAAAGTACAATAATTATGGGGAATTTGTGTTTGACCATGTCTGGCAAAATACTTATGAAAAATATGGATTAAACTACTATCCAAAACTGGTTTCTTCCATCCCCTACACACCTGCTAGTGGCGTGAGACTATTGACTCAAGAACACACCAAAGACAAAGTTTTTCCATTACTGTTAACTACCATCCAACAAATTTGTAACAAAATCAATGCCAGTAGCTTTCATTGCCTGTTTGCCAGTACCGATGAGATTAAATGGCTAGAGGGTCAACAACTGGCCATTCGCAACGATTGCCAATTTCATTGGAACAATCAAAATTATCAAACTTTTGATGATTTTTTGGCTAATTTACGACAAAAAAAGCGTAAAAATATTCGTCAAGAACGCAAAAAAGTGATTAATGCAGGTGTTACTTTTAGACAGCTAGATGGTGACAGCGCTACGGAGACTGATTGGCGTAATTTTGCTGATTTTTATACGCAAACTTTTTTAGAAAAAAGCGGTACGCCGACACTAAATTTTGATTTTTTTATGGCGGTATCCAAGGCCATGCCTAAACAGACCTTACTTGTACTGGCAGATCTTGATGGTAAATGCATTGCAGGCTCTTTAATGTTTGCCAGCGATACTCACTTATACGGTCGTCATTGGGGTTGTAGTGAACAAGTAGATTATCTGCATTTTGAAGCTTGTTATTATCAAGGCATTGAGTATTGCATTAACAACAAGTTACAAGTGTTTGAACCAGGCGCCCAAGGCGAACACAAGGTTGCTAGAGGTTTTATGCCAACACTCACGCAATCAGCACATTGGATTAAAGATGAAGGCTTTAAAACCCCTATTAAAGACTTTTGTGAGCAAGAAACACAGCATATTAAGCACTATATACAACAAGTTAGTACACACAACCCTTATAAAGAGAATTAACGATGAAACAATACTCTGAGTCATGCACACAAAATCAAAAATCAATATTATCAATCATCCAGCCCTTGCTCGCCAATGTAGGCTCTGTATTGGAAATTGGTAGCGGCACTGGACAACATGCGGTATATTTTGCTGAACACATGCCACACTTAAGCTGGCAAGCCAGTGATCAATCTCAATACCTGCCCAGTATTAACGCTTGGATAGATGCTGCCAATTTAGACAAACTACCCATCGCTATTGAGCTTGATGTTACTCAGCCATGGTCAGGTGTTAAAGTTGAATCAATATTCTCCGCCAATACTGTGCATATTATGAGCTGGGAGATGGTTATTGATTTCTTTGATGAGGTCGGCCGAAATCTTGATACTGGTGGCCTGTTTATCTTATACGGACCTTTTAACTACAAGGGTCAGTACACTTCTCAAAGTAATGCTAATTTTGACTTGTGGTTAAAAAATAGAGACCCAAGTAGCGCTATTCGTGACTTTGAAGCACTTAATCAGCTGGCTCAGAAAGCAGGATTGAGCCTAGTAAGCGATTATACAATGCCAGCTAATAATCGAATACTATACTGGGTAAAACAGTAGGCTATTTAGATAAATCAATATTTTGGCCTGCGTCTAATATTTTTTGTCGGTAAACACGTAGATAATCATATACACTTTCAGGATATTGCTTGTAGTGACGCTCACCAACATAACGCAGATGACCTGCAAAATGATAACTATAAAGTAATGCATCGATGCGCATCACTTCAGCGCCTTGATCAAACATAACGATACCTGGCCGATAATTTAAGCCCATTTTTTTCACGTACTCGTTTGGTGTGGTTTTATTGCCATCAATATCAATAATAGCTTGATCAGACTCTGCATCGAATCGAACCACGTCAAACAAATCTAATTCCTTTAAGATTTCAGGATTTTTCAAGTGCCCATCATGCAGTTGATTGCACAATGGACAGTACTTGTCTTCAAACAACACCAATAATGGTTTGTCTCTTTTTACGCTCAAATCTGTGATTGACTGAAAACTGTTGTGCTCTCTAAATTGATAATATTTGGTGCGTTTTTGCTTTTGAATAAATTCCGCTAATGTGGTGTTTTTATAAGCGCGACTTTTTACAAAATTGAGTATATGCTTGAAGCTCTCAACCGAACGATAGCCATTAACTTTATAGACTAACTGGTTGTTTTGATCTAAAAAAACAATGGTGGGGGTAAAGTTAACTTTAAAGTGATTTCTGACTTCTTCTTCAGTCATAATCAAATCTTCATTCAATGCAATCTCTTTATTACCGCGAATGTTGATAGCCACTACATCAAAGTTGTCTTTAATAATTTGTGTATTGGTATTGTTTTTAAAACCTTCTTCTACCATTTTGTAACAATATGGGCAGCCAGATAAATGCATGTAAAGCATTATGTGTTTGTTATTTTCTTTAGCTTCTTCCACATCATCGGCAATGTCTAAAAAGCTTTCTTTAAACCAAGTGGGTAATGTAGACGCCTTACCGCCAACAATTTTCCCAGGTTCGGCAGAATTTACAGGGATAGTCAAACCACTCAATAAAAAAATTGACAATATTAATTTTAAATATTTCATATTACTCCTAGTAAATATTATTGTTTATTCAAACTCTAGCTTTCTAAAAATTCGCTCAGCATTGCGTCTGGCAAGCTCGTTAAATGTGTCCCACTGTTTGAAGCGAGAGACATCAATTTTATAAGCATCGATCAACTCACCATCATTATCAATCACTTTTTCCACCTCGTTCAACATGTAGATTAAATAATCTTTGGTAAATTTAGTCACGGTTTTAATATCCGTGGGGCCACCATGGCCAGGGATAATGACACTTGCATTGAGTGCTTCTAATTTATCCCACGTCTTAATCCATCCTAGAACATCAGTATGATTAAGAATTGGTAACAGTCTAACATTAAAGGCCAAGTCGCCTGATATTAATAACCGCTCTTCTGGCATCCACAGCTGTATATCTGCCGGCCCATGCGATGGGCCTAAGTGTAATAATTCTATCTTTCTTCCTGCCACATCTAGCACCAAACGATCTTTAAAGGTTTGGTCAGGCATAATAACCTTTGTTTGATACATCTTATCTTTTAAACGACGGTATGCACTATCAAAAATACTACCTTTGCTATTTTTGATAACCTTGGCGGCATACTCATGTGCAATGATAATGGCCCCTTGTTCTTTCCAGTAATTAGAGCCTAACATAGCATGACCTTGTGCATTCTCTAACACCACATATTTAACCGGTAAACTGGTTATTTCTTTAATCTTATCATGCATGGTTTTTGCCAGTAGGTAATTACCTCCAGCATTAAAAACAACCACCGCATCGTCAGCAACAATAAAAGACAGGTTGTTGTTGTGTCCAGAGTTTTCATAACTGCTAGGCTGTGTTGCGCCGATTGCAGAATAAACACCTTTAATGACTTCAACTGGATTTGAATATAAAGCATTCTCAGGGGCTCTATCACTTACTGTATAAGGCAAGCCAGCCTCTTTCCATTTGAGATAGCCATCAGCATAATTTTTAACATCGGTGTAACCCATGTCAGTCAAAGTCTTTGCTGCCAAAGGGGATCTTAGATTCTGCCCAGAATAAACAACAATGGGAGTACCCTTGTCAACGACATGATCGCCAATTTGAAATTCCAACCAGCCTCTATTAACTTGCTTATTTTGTCCCATCTGGATACTACCAGCTTGCACAATCTCTCTTTGGGTTCTGACATCAATCAGGACAGTGTTAGGGTATTTATCAAGTGCTGCTTTTAATTGCTTTGTATTAATATTAATAACCTCTTTATTAACCGACTTAAGCATCTCATTGCCATCAATAATTGCACTCTGGGCATGAGTATTAAGTAAAAATAACGAGAAAGCAGTGAGTAATAAATATTTCATATAAAGAATTGTATTGTATTGAATGTAAATAATTAAAAATATTATATAACAAAAAAATTGAAATCAGTTGTTAGTATTTATAATAAGCATACAAAATTACGTGGTAAAATTATTTTTTTATTTATATCTTTGAAGGGGAATTATGAAAACTAAACTATCCATTCTTTTTGCAATAATGAGCGCGCTATTTATTGCCAATACACAAGCACAAGCAGCTGAGAAAGTAAAAATTATGCCTGAACAGTTTATGGCTATGATTCAAATTACTGAAGTTGATGAAGGCATTACTGCTAAGCAAGTAGACGAGTCAATCATATCTATGGCAACTAACGAGTCCATCCTTCACGTTGCCATGTTTCCACTCAGTGAGCAAATTGCCAATGTAACTGGCGCTCCATACAGACACCTTAGTATTCACAATATTTGTGACGCAAAGACAGCAGGCGTTATTGCCGATGTTGATGATCGTTTTTCTGTGATCTTGCCTTGTCGAATTGCTGTGGTTGAAGGTAAAGATGGAAAAATCAGAATGTTTAGCATGAACCCTGATGTGATGGATGTTTTAAACTTACCACCAGCTGCTCAAAAAATGGCTGAAATAGTTGCTGAAAAAATGAATGCAATTTTAGCTGGCGCTAAAGAAGGTTCTTTCTAGCGCTAATTTTAGAATTAAAAAAAAGCCTGCAGTTGCAGGCTTTTTTTTCGTCCATCAAATCTTGTTTATCTCTTATCTCTTGCTAAGCCTTATAAGGCTTAACCACCCCAATATCAACAACACACCACCAACAGGGGTTATGAATACAAGCATGTGAATCTTACTAAAGGTATATAGATATAAACTACCAGAAAATAAAATAATTCCCAACACAAATATCCATGCACTTTGCTGAATAACTTTGCGTGGTTTATATTGATAATACACAGTAAGCACAGCTATTATTAATGTGTGATACATTTGATACGTTGCTGCCGTTTGAATTTTAGCAATGTCTTTAACCTCTAGAATGTCTTTTAACATATGCGCTGACATTGCACCCATAATTACTGCTAGTGCACCACTAAGAGCGATAAAAATCCAGATTTTTTTCATTGAAAGTTTAATAATAAAAAGATTAACTTTTATAACTATACACTTGGTTGTTAAATAATAGTGATACTTATAGTATTTTTAAGGCCACTCAATAAGGTGTATATTAAGAATTATTCAATGTTAAGCGCATTGAATAATTTCAAAAATACAGGAGATATAAAATGTTAGCACATACCAAGAAAAACTTTGAAACCTACCCAACCAATCGTGTTGTTGCGATCGTAGATAGCAAAATGGAAGCTGATCAAGTATGTTGTGAATTGATGAATGCTGGATTTGATAGCGTTGATATTGATGAATCAGTTGGTAAAGAAGGATTGCAATTCCTTGATCCAGATGGCCTTAGTCATGGACTAATGACTAAATTGATTCGCAAATGGCAATTTATTGCACAAGGAGAGGAATTGAAATACTTAAAGCGTATTAAAAAAGGCTTAAAAGAAGGTCATGCAATTGTGAGCGTTCCAGCTTTGACAGAATCTGCACGCACTAAAGTGGCAAAAATTCTAAGATCACATCATGCTGAAGGGATTCGTTATTATGGTCACTTCTATGTTGAAAATTTAGACAATACTGCTGTTTAGGTAATTACTTATATTGCTTTATTTGAAAAATAAAGCAACGTCATTGCCATAAAATTGAACACGTGAACCCCACGCTTTAGCGAGATGGTTCATTGTGTTTTGACTAAAAAAACAAATATGTGTCGGGTCATCCTTGTAGTGCCAAGATTTAAAATCAATTTGCTCACTAAGGATTTTGGTCATTACAGCCAGCACACCACCTGCACTTAACATTTTAAACAACCTGGTTAGCTCATCGCCTGGTTTGTCTAGATGCTCAGCCACTTCAGTGGCTGTAATAAAGTCGTATTTATTATTAAAAATCGAGCGATCATTCGCATAAAATTTATCATATAAATCAACTGCATAACCCTGCTCTGTAAACATTACTGAGAGAGTTGGTCCTGGGCCACTGCCAAAATCTAAGCCTTTGTCGCCTGATTTAATACAATCCATGACTGGATTAAATACCTGAGATAAAAACGCACGATAGTGCTCATCTTCAGGGTTATTTTGATGAGAATCGTAACGATTTTTTTCTGCTGCTTCGCTCAAATGAAATTCTTTGGGTGTAAAAACCAAATCACACTGAGTGCAAAAAAAATAACTGGCTTCCTCATTCTTGAAATAAGGCTTTATTTCTTTAGAACGACATAGTGAGCACTGATTGACCATTATGTCGCTTAAACAGAAACTCTAGTGCGAACAAGAGCCGGAATGTACATGGCCATGTTCTAATTCGTCTTTTGTTGCTTCTCTAACGTTTTCAATGTTGACATCAAAATGCAGTGTTTCACCAGCCAAAGGGTGATTGGCATCAATTGTAACGGTCTTTTCATTAATTTCTTTAACATGAACAACAAATGGATTGCCTTGCTCATCTTGAGATTGTAGCTCCATGCCAATTTCTAGATTTTCAATGCCTTGTAGCGCTTCCATAGGAATCTCTTGAATGGCTTCAGGGTGATGAGCGCCGTATCCATCTTCTGGCTTAACCGATACTTCGCAAGATTCGCCAATTTTCATACCTTCTAACGCACTTTCTAAACCGGGAATAATATTACCATGGCCTTGAATAAATGGCATAGGGTCTTTACCCTTTGATGAATCAATCACATCACCAGCGTCATTTTTTAAAGTGTAATGCATCTCTACTACTGCGTCTTTTTTTATTGTCATTCTTCTACTCCTACCTATTCATTAATAATAATCCGCCTAAAAAAGGCTGTGATTTATTTTACCGTATAACACTTTACTTTTTATATTTAAGTGCTTTTAATAACTTACAATCAACCCAGATACCATTCTTGTTGGTTAAAACACCTTTATCTTAAGCTTGACTCTGATAAAAACTTGCTGCACAATTCTTGCCAAACCCACCCTCTATATACAAGTTAAAAATATCTACTTGGTAAGGATTTAAGGCAGTTTATTGCATTACAACATACCTTCTGAAACAATAAAACTTATTATTTCTTTAACACCGATAGATTTCTTTAAATTAGAAAATACAAAAGGCTTGTCTCCTCTCATTCTTTCAGTGTCGGATTTCATAATGTCTAATGAGGCACCTACATAAGGAGCAAGATCAATCTTATTAATAACTAACAAATCTGAACGAGTAATTCCAGGTCCGCCTTTTCTGGGAATTTTTTCACCCTCGGCCACATCAATTACATAAATAGTAATGTCAGCCAATTCTGGGCTAAAGGTGGCAGAAAGATTGTCGCCACCACTTTCCACAAAAATTATATCCAAATCTTCGAATTTATTATTTAAATCTTCAATTGCCGACAAATTCATTGATGCATCTTCCCTAATCGCAGTATGAGGACAACCTCCAGTTTCTACGCCAATAATTCTGTCAGCCTCCAAAGCGTTATTTTCAGTAAGGAATTTTGCATCTTCTTGTGTATAAATATCATTTGTTACAACTGCTATTTGATATGTATCTCGCATAGACTTACACAATACTTCTAATAAAGCTGTTTTTCCAGACCCTACTGGGCCGCCAACACCTATTCTTAACGGTTGTTTATTATTCATTTTTCAATTTTCCTATGATCTAAAAATTCGTGTGTATTGTGTTTCGTGCAGACTGCTCACAATTGCTAACGCAGGTTGAGATAAGCCAATGTCTTTTTCATCTAACAACATTGATTGATTAACAATTTCAGGCGCCATTGCTATTAATTTATGTAGCAACTGCTGTCCCTGTGTTTGGCCTAATGGAATAATCTTAACAACTGCCGATACTTGATTTTCAAGCCAAGACCAGCTATAGCTCAACAAAAGATCTTTAATTGATATACCCCAATGATGACTTATCAATGCAAACCCGGATAAATGATTCGTAGAAATAAGATCCTCCCACTCTTTGGCAATAGACTTGTCTAATGACTCTAATACTCTGGCTAGTGCACGCCCTCTATTTATCTCTTCTTGTCTCAACTCGCTAGTTTCTCGACAAGCTAATAGAATTTGACCCCAGCGTAGGACCTCCGACCTATTGTTTTGCTTATACGCACTGTAAAGTTTTCTCAATATAGGTAGATCCGTGTATGCCAATCCATATAAAAGTTGACCATTAAGCCACTCATATGCAGTATCTACATCAGTTATCCAGCCGTCTTCAACTGCTTTTTCTATTCCCTGAGAATAGGTAAAACCACCAATAGGTAAAGTTGGACTCATTAGGCTCATCAATCTTAATGAGTTTAATTGATCAGTGCTGGTGATGATGGGCATGAGAGCTAGTGGAGCGCGAAGAGTAGGCACCACTCTCAGGGGAAAATGGAAGATCCTCTGAAATAACATTTAATCCAAAACTCCTAATCATATCATCCAAAACATGGTCATGCCTATAATGAACACTACTTTTGGTAATTTGAAGCTCTACATGGCGATTTCCAAGGTGGTAACACGCTCTTGCCAAGAGTAAAACATCTTTCGTATAAATGGAAGATAACCTCTCTTGAGCTGCTATCACTTGAGCGATAAACCCATCATTTGTCATAATCAGATCATCATGCTTTAAAACACTCCCTCTGTCCATGAACAAGCCTACCTCCTCTCCATTATCTAAAAAGGCTTTTAATCGACTTTTGGCTCTTTGATCCAATGTCAAAGTAATCGTTGCATCAACTTCAGCAGAGGAGGTTATTTTTTCAATAAATTCTTTCATATTTAGAATAAAAAATATCTTTGTGCAAGTGCAAGCTCTTCTGCTGGTTCACAGGTTAATAAAACACCATCGGCTTTAACTTCATATGTTTGAGAGTCAACTTCAATATGTGGCTGATAACTGTTATGAATCATAGATGATTTGGTAACAGATCTACATGCTTTCACTGGGCTAATTAACGACCTAAGGCTAAGCTTATCAACAATCCCGTCATCAATACTGGCTTGAGATAAAAAAGTCATTCTGGTATTGAGTCTAGCCGCCCCAAGAGCGCCAAACATCGTCCTATAATGCACTGGTTGAGGGGTTGGAATTGATGCATTTGGATCGCCCATAGGGGCAGCTACAATCATTCCACCTTTAATAATAACGCCAGGCTTTGCACCAAAAAATTTAGGTTTCCATAATACAATATCAGCCAATTTACCGACCTCTATAGAGCCCACTTCGTGTGATATTCCGTGAGTGATGGCTGGGTTAATTGTATATTTAGCAATGTATCTTTTAGCCCTGGAATTATCATTTTTAGCAGTCTCCCCTTCCAGTTGACCACGCTGTATCTTCATTTTATTAGCCGTTTGCCAGGTCCTGATAATAACCTCTCCCACTCTACCCATGGCCTGAGAGTCAGAGGATATCATTGAGAAAGCACCAAGATCATGCAAAATATCCTCTGCTGCAATCGTCTCTCTTCTAATTCTAGACTCGGCAAACGAAACATCTTCAGCGATAGATGGGTCTAAATGATGGCAAACCATTAGCATATCTAGGTGCTCATCTACAGTGTTAACTGTGTATGGTCTTGTGGGATTTGTTGAGGATGGTAGTACATTGCTAAATCCACAGGCTTTGATAATATCTGGGGCATGACCTCCTCCAGCACCTTCTGTGTGGTATGTGTGTATTGTTCTTCCATTTATAGCAGCGATAGTATCTTCAACAAATCCAGATTCATTTAAAGTGTCTGTGTGAATAGCAACTTGAATGTCATAATTTTCAGCAACCGACAAACAATTGTCAATGGCTGCCGGTGTAGTTCCCCAATCTTCATGAAGCTTTAAACCCATTGCACCTGCCAACACTTGCTCTTCTAGTGGTTTAGGAAGGCTTGCATTGCCTTTACCCATAAAACCTAAATTCATTGGTAGCTCTTCAGCTGCCTCTAACATCCTATGCATGTTCCATATTCCTGGAGTACACGTTGTTGCATTTGTTCCCGCAGAAGGACCTGTGCCACCGCCCAGCATTGTTGTAATGCCAGACATGAGTGCCTCTTCTACTTGTTGAGGGCAGATAAAGTGAATATGCGCATCAACACCGCCAGCTGTAACAATTTGACCTTCTGCAGCAATAACATCGGTACCAGCGCCAATGGCTATATCTACATTCGATTGAATATCAGGATTTCCAGACTTGCCTATTGCTGAAATTCTTCCATTTTTAATGCCAATATCTGCCTTAATAATTCCCCAATGGTCTAGGATCAGTGCATTTGTAATAACAACATCGACAACTTCTTTATCGCAAAGTTGACTTTGTCCCATCCCATCACGAATAACCTTTCCACCACCAAATTTTACTTCCTCGCCATAAGTTGTTAAGTCTTTTTCAACTTCAATAAAAAGCTCTGTATCACCCAAACGGACCTTATCCCCAACTGTAGGGCCATACATTTCCGCATAGGCTCTTCTAGAAATAGTACTCATACTTCCCCCATTATTTGAGCATTAAACCCGTAAACGACTTTCTTTCCTTCATACTCGACCAATTCAACTTCTCTTTCTTGACCAGGCTCAAACCTAATTGCAGTTCCAGAGGGGATATTCAATCTAAAGCCTTTGGCCTTTTCCCTTTCAAATGATAGCGCTGCATTTGTTTCGAAAAAGTGATAATGAGACCCAACCTGTATAGGTCTATCTCCATGATTTGCAATCAGTAAGCGAACACGTTTTCTATTTAAATTAAGCTCTATTTCATCTGCAATATCAATCAATAATTCACCTGGGATTAATGCATCACCTGTATTCTGATTACTACTTTCACTCTCTTTAACAGGCTGGATTGGGTCATGAACGGTGACTAGCTTCGTCCCGTCTCGAAATGTGGCCTCAACTTGAATATCAGGAATCATTGATGCGATCCCAGACATAACGTCTTCTTCTGTCAAAATTTTCCTACCATACTCCATTAAATCTGCAACACTCCTGCCATCACGTGCTCCTTCAATAATCTCAAAAGAAATTAAAGCTATTGACTCTGGATAATTTAATTTAACCCCTCTATCCTTTCTTTGCTTTGCCAATAGCGCTGCAGTAAATATTATTAATTTATCCTTTTCACGTGGCGTTAAGTCCATATTCTCATCCTTTAATTACGTCGCCCAAATCCTTGGAGAGACGGTCACTCTGTCAAAAACAATTGGTCTAGTCTTCTGCCAGATTTTTCTAAATAAATCTTGAATAAGGTGTGCTTTATTTCCTAAACACCTAATAATAGCAACACCTTCAATTCTAGTTACAGCAGAAATGTACTCTTCATTTGATACCAGCTCATCACGAATCAACGCCAGAACACTTTCATTCACGTTGCTAATTAAAAATGTACCAAAAACCGGATACCCTCTAAGCCCAACAACATTATTTAGATTAAATTGATCTACTTTTATTTTGTCAAGAAGAACTGGAATGCCATCCCTCCACAATTCAAGATTAAATTTCAAACTTCCAGAATCAAAAGATTCATCAATTGCTGGCCTACCTAGACACTGAACCTCCCAAGCTGCAATCTTGGCATTGCCAGTTAGAGAGAATTTTGTAAAAATTTTTGACTGAGCCCCGGGAAATATAATTGTTTCCATTGGCAACCATTCTAAAGAACTGTCTTGTGAAATAATAAAATTTTGATTTATTGTTGAATGCCTACCGTTCCCAGATCTATAAATTTTAGTAGCTCCTGGCGTGGTAATTAAAGCGTTAGAGTTGATATCAGTTTTAACATCTAGTGTCAATTGATCTCCACCAACAACACCACCAGGAGGGTGTAATAAGTATAAATGACACACACCATCCTCAGGGTAAAACGGCCGTTGAATTGTTAACGGACCCACATGCTTTCTTTTAGAGAGAAAGGTTTTTGACTTGCTTTTAGAGAAGTTTAACTCTAATTTTGCTACCCAACTGTCTTTTAAGGAGGAGTCCATATAGGTACTATTTATTTACTAAAAATTCTAAAAAAATATCGTATTACAACAACTGATATTATCACCAATAATGCAATATCTAATAAATTCCATGCAGGGGTTACGTTGTGCATTACACCTACCATATGCTCAGGAGAACTGTGGGCAAGTACTTGTGCTGAGACGGCTAAAGCCAGTGCTGAAAATATTGTTTTTTTTATAAATTTAAGCATAATTTATTTCCTTATTTTTATACAATTAAGTATTTCTTTATTAAGTCATTATTGAGCTCATTCATTGTACCAGAGTGCACATTCACACCTCTGTCGAGTATAACGAACTTATCCGCAACTCTTCTCGCGATTGGCAACTTTTGCTCTACCAATATAACTGTCATTCCATGTTCTGTATTAAGTCTTTTTATGATTTCGCATATTTCAAGAATTATATTTGGTTGAATGCCTTCAGTTGGCTCATCTAAAATTAATAACTTTGGATTAATGACCAAAGCCCTTCCGATTGCCAATTGCTGCTGCTGGCCTCCAGAAAGGTCTCCACCTTTTCTTTCCAACATGTCTTTTAATACTGGAAATAACTCATAAATAAATTCAGGGATTTTCTTTGACTTGTCTTTCCTTGCTGGCAAGCCAATTCTTAAATTCTCTTCTACAGTTAACAATGGAAAAATTCTTCTACCTTGAGGAACATAGCCTATTCCAATTGAAGCTCTTTTATCTGAAGCCATTTTCGATATGTCTTTTCCCTGGAAGTTAATCTCTCCACTTTTAACAGGCAATAAACCCATGATGGTTTCGACAAGTGTGGTTTTTCCTACACCGTTCCTTCCCATTACAGCAATGCAATCACCATCTAGAACATCTAAATCTAAATCCCAAAGTGTATGGCTTTGCCCGTAAAACTGATTTAATTTACTAATTTTAATCATTATTATTCACCTAAATACACCTCAACAACTTTTGGATTGTTTTGCACTTCATCCATATTACCTTCAGCTAAAACACTGCCCTGGTGGAGGACAGTTACTGGACTTTCTAAAGATCTTACAAAATCCATATCATGCTCAACCACAACAACTGTATGCTTCTTTCTAAGGGTTTGTAATAAGTCTGCCGTCTTGTCTATTTCTTGATGTGTCATACCAGCAGCTGGCTCATCAATCAATAGCAGCTGTGCATTTTGTATTAGCAGCATTCCAATTTCTAGCCATTGTTTCTGTCCATGCGAAAGAGAGCCTGCATAAGCGCCCCTTTGAGAAGATAAGTTAATTGTTTCTAGAACCACCTCAATAGATTCTTTCTCTCTCAATGACATTTTTGCAAACAATATCTTGAATACTCTTTTATCACCATCCATTGCCAATTCTAAATTATGAAACACTGTTAAATTCTCAAACACCGTAGGCTTTTGAAATTTTCTTCCCACGCCTGCTCTTGCAATCTCATCCTCAGTATGCGTAAGTAAATTAAAATTCTGGCCAAACCAAGCTGTACCGTAATCAGGTTTAGTTTTTCCAGTAATGATGTCCATCATTGTTGTTTTTCCGGCACCATTAGGGCCAATAATACAACGTAATTCATTTTTATTAACGTATAGATTTAAGGAGTTAATTGCCTTAAATCCATCAAAACTAACTGTTATGTCTTCTAAATAAAGAATGACGTCCTTATGCACATCAACATTTCTGGTTGGTGCAGATTTATCAAAGAAAGAATTAATCTTATGTTTCATTATTTTTTACCCCCTTTCTTACTAAACAATCCTGCAATTCCCTTGGGTAAGAATATGGTTACTAGGATAAACAATCCGCCCAAAACAAATAGCCATACTTCAGGCATTGCACTTGTTAAGAATGTCTTAGAGTAGTTAACTAATATGGCGCCAATTACACCGCCATACAGTGTATATCGACCACCAATAGCTACCCAAATAACCATTTCAATTGAGTTGACTGGTGAAAACTCTCCTGGGTTAATAATTCCTACCTGTGGTACGTATAAAGCACCGGCAATACCAGCCATGATTGCTGAGAAGGTGAATATAAACAATTTTACATTTTCAACCTTGTAGCCAATAAATCTAACCCTGCTTTCGGAGTCTCTAATTGCAACAGCAACTCTGCCTAATTTTGAATTTGTTATCCATCTACTAATTAGGTACCCAGAAGCTAGCGCAATAGAAGATGCAACAAACAGCCCCATTCTGGTTGAATCTGATTTAAGACTGTATCCCAAAATATCTTTAAAATCTGTTAAACCATTATTTCCACCAAATCCTAACTCATTCCTAAAGAAGGCAAGCATTAGCGCGTAAACCAATGCCTGAGTCATGATTGACAGATAAACGCCAGTCACTCTTGATTTAAAAGCTAACCAGCCAAATACAAATGCCAAAATACCTGGAACCATTACAACTGCGATCATGGCAAACCAAAATTGATCGAATCCTTGCCAAAACCAGGGTAACTCACTCCAATCTAAAAAAACCATAAAATCGGGAAGCGTAGGGTCTCCATAAACACCTCTGTCTCCAACTTGTCTCATAAGGTACATGCCCATTGCATAACCACCCAATGCAAAGAATGCTCCATGACCAAGGCTAAGAACCCCTAAGTATCCCCACACCAAATCAACGGCAATAGCCAAAAGTGCGTAAGTTAGGTACTTACCCATAATTGTTACTGTGTAGGTTGAAATATGTAGAGAGTTACCTTCTGGAACCAGTATGTTAAGCACTGGTATTAATATGGTAATCGCTAGTAATACCAGTAGAAATATTTTTCCACCAGTGTCATTATCTAAAATTTTTGAAAAAAACATATTTCTCTAATCTCCTGCAGATCTACCTTTTTGAGGGATCAGTCCTCGAGGTTTCTTTTGAATAAATAAGATGATAAATATCAAGATGAGAACTTTGGCAAGGACAGCTCCAACCCAAGGCTCCATAAACTTGTTAAGAATGCCTAATCCAAATCCACTAATTAACGTTCCCCATAAATTCCCAACACCACCAAATACCACAACCATAAATGAGTCAATAATATATGCTTGACCTAAATTTGGGCCAACATTGGTTATTTGAGACAACGCAACACCAGCAATACCAGCAATACCCGACCCTAATCCAAATGTCAGCGCATCAACTCGATTAGATCGAATACCCATAGCTCTAGCCATATTCCTGTCTTGCGAGACAGCTCTAACCTGAAGCCCCAGTGCTGTTTTCTTTAAAATAGTAAGAAGACTAAAAAACACGATAAGGCAAAAAATAATGACATACAGTCGATTCCATGTTAACGACAGGATGCCATTAATTTCTAAAGCTCCAGACATCCATTCTGGCGTTTCTACAGATCTATTTAAAGGTGAAAATACCGTGCGTACTACCTGTTGTAATACAAGGCTCACACCAAATGTGGCCAATAACGTTTCAAGTGGCCTGCCATGCAAATGCCTAATCACACCCACTTCAATCAACATTCCAACAAGCCCAGAGATGATAAATGCGGCTGGAATTGAAACCAGTATAGACAATCCAATATACTCAGGCATTAAAAGCTGAACAACATACGTTGTGTATGCTCCCAGCATAATCAACTCTCCATGAGCCATGTTAATGACACCCATCACCCCAAAAGTAATCGCCAGACCAAGGGCTGCTAAAATTAATACAGATCCGAAGCTAATACCAAAGAATAGGGTTTCTACCGTCTTGTAGATGCCGGTACTGTACTCGATTGACTCCAAGGACTTTTCAGCCAATTCCCTTACGTCGTTACTACTATCATTTTTCTGAATTTTAATTAACTTATTTTTTACAACAGGCTCTAAATTTCCATTTAAATATTTAATAGCTTCAATACGCTCTAAAGGGTCTTTATCGCTTAATTTATGGATATTGATGGCTACATACATAACCTCTTTAACAGCATCCTCTTTCTCATTTTTTACTAATGATTGTATGGTCTTGAATGTATTATTATCAATATTATTGTATACACTCTTAACGGCTTTCAATCGAGTTGAACTGTTTGTATGTGTTAGATTTAACAAAGAAAGTCCGTTTTTAATTTTTTTACGTATCCTGTTGTTTATTCCAACTTTTTTAACTTGGTATTTGGATAACACGCCTAAAGACTGTCCAGTTATTAGATCTTTAGATGTATATTTTCCATTTTTTTTGTCAATAAAAATAACGCTTTTGTTATCTTTAATGTAATAGATTTTCCCTTTTAAGAGAGAATTGAGTACGAACTCCACCTTCGAATTTTTACTTTGAATTATTTTTTCAACAGTAATTAGTTTTGATGCAAGCTTCTTTGTAGATAATTGATTTAGTGTGTCTTGAAAGTTTTCTTCATTCGTATAACCATACGATGGAAAAATAAGACTAGTAATTAGAATCAATATGTATGTGATTTTCTTCATTTTTTACTCTTTCATAAAAAAAACACCACTCTAGCAACACTAGAATGGTGCTTAACTTTTAAACTTTAAATATCTTGTCCAGAACAGACAGCTGTTTTAACGTTGTAGTTACCACAACTTAAAGGCTTTCTCCAATCTGAAATCAAGTCTTTAGATCCAGGTAAGAAGTCTGACCACGCATCACCAGCAACTAAACCATTTGTAGACCAAACAGTTTCAAACTGGCCATCGGCTTGAATTTCACCGATCAATACTGGCTTAGTAATATGATGATTAGGCAACATAACAGACACACCACCTGTCAAGTTTGGTGTAGTTACGCCAATAATAGCATCCTGAACAGCATTAGCTTCAACAGTGCCGGCTTTCTCAACAGCCTTAACCCACATATTAAAACCAATATAGTGTGCTTCCATTGGATCATTTGTTACGCGCTTATCGTCTTTAATGAAAGCCTTCCATTTAGCAATAAAAGTATCATTTTCAGGAACATCAACACTCATAAAGTAATTCCAAGCAGCCAAATGACCAACTAATGGAGTTGCATCTAAACCAGACAACTCTTCCTCGCCTACTGAGAACGCTATCACTGGAATATCAGATGCAGAAACACTTTGGTTTCCCAGCTCTTTATAGAAAGGCACATTAGCATCACCATTAATAGTTGAAACTACAGCAGTCTTTTTGCCTGAAGATCCGAATTTCTTAATATCAGAAACGATGGTTTGCCAATCTGAATGTCCGAATGGAGTGTAATTAACCATAATGTCAGATGATGACACGCCTTTTGCCTCTAAGTACGCCTTAAGAATCTTATTGGTTGTACGTGGATATACATAATCAGTTCCTGCTAAAACCCAACGCTTAACACCAACATCATTCATAAGATAATCAACAGCTGGTATTGCCTGTTGGTTTGGCGCTGCACCTGTATAGAAAACATTTTTAGATGATTCTTCACCTTCATACTGTACTGGGTAGAAAAATACACTGTTTAATTCTTCAATCACAGGTAATACTGATTTTCTTGATACAGAAGTCCAAGCACCAAAAATGGCAGCAACCTTATCGTTTTCAATAAGACCACGAGCTTTCTCAGCGAATAATGGCCAGTTCGATGCTGGATCTACAACAACAGCTTCTAATTGTTTACCTAAAACGCCACCTTTTTTGTTTTGATCTTCGATCAACATTAACATAGTGTCTTTCAATGTTGTTTCACTAATAGCCATCGTGCCTGATAGTGAATGCAGTACACCAACTTTGATTGTTTCAGCTGCAAATGCAGTCGAACTTAAACTTACAACCAAGCCAGCGGCTAGTGCAATATTGTTTATATTTTTACTTATTTTCATACATACTCCTATTTTTTTTAAAATTAGGCAATTAATAAATTTAATTTGCCGTATTGTTTTTTAGCCAAAAAAAAAGTTCACCCCTCTCTATACTTGGTAGTACTTAGAGGGGTAAACTTCATTGTTTACTACTTACATATCATCGGCGATTGTAAGGCGGCTGTTTTACAACAATCCAAAAAAAATGTCCGTACTTTATGTCAGATATAATCTAACAAAAAAGATACGAACATCGATATTCGGTTTATTTCACCCAGCATTGGGCAAATATTACAATTCATATTATAAGGAAAATAATCACGCTGTCAATATTATTATTAACTATTAGTGGTTTATTTTTACAGAAACTTGAAGTAACTAAGCAAAAATATTTTATGGAAGGTGGCGCTGTGGAAGCTTTAAAGATTCAATAAAAAAACTGAATATGCCTTAAGGCTGATTAATGATTATCTAACCATCTTTGTGTTCAAGTTTGTCAGGACGCTATACTATCAATATAGAACTAATCAGTCAGTATTTTTTAGCAGGCGAAAAAAAAGGCCTACAATCAATGTAGGCCTTTAAGTATATGGTGGGGCGTGAGCGATTTGAACGCTCGACCAATGGATTAAAAGTCCAGTGCTCTACCAACTGAGCTAACGCCCCATAAAAAAGTGAAATTATACATCAACGTCACTTTATAAATCAATCAAAATTAGTCTTTATTAACAACTTCTTTAAGCGATTTTCCTGGCTTAAAAAATGGCACATGTTTCTCACCGACCTGGGTTCTTTCGCCGGTCTTAGGATTAATGCCTAAACGTGCTTTTCGATGTTTTTTATAAAAACCACCAAAACCTCTTACTTCAACACCTTCACCAGAAACAATTCCTTGCGTTAGTGATTCTAAAATTATCTCAACAGATGCTTTGGCATCGGCTTTCGATAAATTAGAGTTATTAAATAAACTAAGAATAAGATCGGTCTTTTTCATGATTTATGGGCCAACCGTATGTTTCAATACGATTGATTAAAAACTTTATTTATTTTTTTGCTTGCTTTAATAAATCACCTAAAGTAGAGCCAGTTGACTCTACAGAAGATTGTTTATTGTAGTCCGCCATTGCTGCTTGCTCCTCAACAGAGTCCTTCGCTTTCATACTGACAGAAATGTTACGAGACCTTCTATCAACATTAACAATAACCACTTCAACTTCGGCGCCTGTTTTTAATACAGTCGTTGCATCTTCAACACGCTCTTGTGAAATTTCACCTGCTTTTAAGTAGCCAGTAATGTCGTCAGCCAATGTAATCACTGCACCTCTTGGATCTACTTCAGCAATCACACCTTTAACAATTGAACCTTTCTTGTTAGATGAAGCATACGACATAAAGTCATCTTCTTCTAACTGCTTAATACCTAAAGAGATACGCTCTTTCTCAGCATCAATATTTAAGATAACCACTTCAAGCTCTTGACCTTTAGAGTAGTTAGACGCTAATGTTTCTGAAGATTGTTTTTCCCATGAAATGTCAGCCAAGTGAATAAGGCCGTCAATGCCGCCTGGAAGGCCTACAAATAAACCAAAGTCAGTAATTGATTTAACCACTACGCCAATCTTGTCGCCTTTGTTGCATGTCGCTTCAAATGCTTCCCAAGGGTTTTCTTGTGCTTGTTTCATTGATAATGAAATACGGTGCTTAGACTCTTGAACATCTAAGACTACAACATCAACCTCTTGACCTAACTTAACAATTTTAGAAGGACGAGCATTGGCGTTTGTCCAATCCATTTCTGATACGTGAACAAGGCCTTCAACACCGTCTTCGATGCGTACAAACGCTCCGTAGTCAGTTAGGTTAGAAACTGTACCTGTAACTTTCTTACCAATAGGTAAACGATCTGAAATACTGTCCCAAGGGCTAGCAGTAAGCTGTTTAAGACCAAGTGATACACGCATCTTCTCTTTGTCATAGTTAAGAATCTTAACCATGATTTTGTCACCAATGGTCAATTTCTCAGATGGGTGATTAACACGCGTCCATGAAATATCTGTAATATGTAGTAGACCGTCAACACCACCCAAATCAACAAATGCACCGTAATCTGCAAGGTTCTTAACAATACCTTCAACCTCTTTACCCTCTTCAAGTGTTTCAAGTAAAGCTTCACGATCAGCAGAGTTGGCTTCTTGCATTACTGCTTTTCTAGAAATCACGATGTTGTTTCTTACTTCATCCATCTTGATAACGATGGCCTCAATTTCTTGACCTGTCAGGTAAGAGAAATCTTTAACTGGGCGAACATCAACCAATGAACCTGGTAAGAATGCTTTAACCACGCCAATATCAACCGTAAGACCGCCTTTAACAGCGCCAGTAACAATACCCGTTACCACTTCTTTAGAATTCATTGCAGTTTCAAGTGACTGCCATAACTTGATGCGCTTAGCATCTACGTGTGACAACAACGTATTACCCAGACCATCGTCGATTGATTTTAAAGCAACTTCTACTACATCGCCTTCTGCAACCTCTAATTCACCTTGTGGGTTTTTAAATTCGTCTAGAGAGATAAAACCCTCTGATTTTAAGCCGACATTAATAATCGCTTTTTCACGATTAATGCTAACGACGGTACCCATTAATAAAGCACCAACTTTTACGTTTTGTTGTTCTACGCTATTTTCAAATAGCTCTGCAAATGATTCTGACATATTTTCTTCTTTGATATTGACCGGTAAATATTCCAACAACGGTGTAAGTTGGGTGATTATCGGGTTAGTTTATTTATAAAGCTTAACCGCTTAAGCTTTAATTAATTCACTCACTTGAGTGATTACTTCATCAATCGATAACTCAGTGGTATCAATGATTAAAGCGTCTTTGGCAGGTATAAGCGGGGAATGTTTACGTGAAGAGTCACGCTCATCCCTAACCATAACGTCTGCTAAGATTTGCGAAATTATACCCTCAGATCCCTGATTTTGCAATTGTTTTAAGCGTCTATTAGCCCGCTCCTGTGCACTTGCTGTTAAAAATACTTTAAATGCTGCATCGGCAAAAACCACGGTACCCATATCGCGGCCATCAGCCACCAATCCAGGTATTTTTGCAAAGGCTTGTTGTCGTTTCAAAAGTGCAGTGCGAACCACGCCAATTGAGGCAATACGTGATGCCATTTCACCCGTTTGCTCGGTGCGCAAAACTTTAGAGACGTCTTTCCCGTCTAGATAGACACTAACTAGCTCAGCACCAGCTTCGGCTTTAAATTCTAAGTCAAGATTATTGGCAATCTCCACCAACGAAAATTCATCGCTAATATCAATATTTCGGCCATTCACCGCAAGCGCAAAGGCGCGATAAATTGCGCCGGAGTCCAACAAATACCAACCTAACTTTTGTGCCATGATGCGAGCAACCGTACCTTTACCAACCCCACTGGGGCCATCAATCGTTAAAACAGGAATTAAATTCACTTAACTTCAGGTCGTAGCCCAAGACTACTTCTTCGGTTAAAGCCTATCACGCTTTAACCTCAGGGCGCATATGCGGGAACAATAACACATCTCGTATTGATGGAGAATCAGTAAACAACATCACCAAACGGTCAATGCCAATACCCTCGCCTGCTGTCGGCGGCATACCGTACTCTAGGGCACGAATATAGTCCTCATCATAATGCATGGCTTCGTCATCACCTGCATCTTTTTCAGCCACTTGCGCTTTAAATCGTTCTGCTTGCTCCTCAGCATCATTAAGCTCAGAGAATCCATTGGCGATCTCACGGCCACCAATAAATAATTCAAAACGATCAGTAATAAATGGGTCGTCATCATTGCGACGTGCAAGCGGTGACACCTCTGTTGGATACTCGGTAATAAAGGTCGGCTGTATGAGTCTTTCTTCTACTGTGGCTTCGAAAATTTCAATTTGAATTTTTCCTAATCCCCAATTATCTTTAACTTGAATACCTAATTTTTCAGCTGTTACTTTTGCATTGGCTTGGTTTAAATCATCCGCCGTTAGTTTTGGATTGTACTCAAGAATTGAATCAAACACACTGATGCGATTAAACGGCTTAGAGAAATCAAAATCATTACCTTGATAATGAATAACAGCATCACCACATACATCAAGGGCAATACCACGGAAGAGTTTTTCAGTGAGATCCATGAGATCATGATAAGTGGCATAAGCCTGATAAAACTCAATCATGGTGAATTCTGGATTGTGACGCGTAGAAAGCCCTTCATTTCTAAAATTACGGTTGATTTCAAATACTTTGTCCATACCACCAACCACTAAACGCTTCAGATAAAGCTCAGGTGCAATTCGCATATACATGCCAATATCGAGCGCATTATGATGCGTTTCAAACGGCCTGGCTGTCGCACCACCTGGAATGGTTTGCAACATAGGCGTTTCCACTTCAATAAAGTCAATGTCACTAAAAAAGTTACGAATGTAACTTACAATTTGAGAACGTCGCTTAAACGCATTGCGAGACTTCTCATTGGTAATGAGGTCTACATAACGCTGACGATAACGAATTTCCTGATCAGACAAGCCATGAAATTTTTCAGGCAATGGTCGTAACGACTTAGTAAGTAATTTGATGTCACTAATACGAATAGAAAGTTCGCCTACTTTGGTTTTAAATAAAGTACCTGACGCACCGATAATATCACCAATATCCCATTTTTTAAACTGTTCATTATAAAAACCTTCAGGTAATTCATCACGTGTAACAAACAACTGAATTTGTGCCGATGAATCTTGTAGTGTGGCAAAGCTTGCTTTACCCATAACGCGTTTAAGCATCATACGCCCTGCCACTGATACATCAATATTTTTTTCTTCTAATTCTTCTTTAGAAAACCCATCAAAATCATTAATAATATTTTGTGCCAAATGTTCAGGCTTAAAATCATTAACGAATGGATTGCCCGCCTCTCGAAGTGCGGCTAATTTAGATCTTCTTTCAGAAATTAATTTATTGTCGTCTTTGTTGCTCATGGTTTTAATGTTGTTTTGGTTTCTAATTCTTGTTTTGCTAAAGTCTTTGCCTTTACTGAGGCCTGCTCAGATTCTGCTAATTTTCCCATACGTTTGAGTAAAATGCTTTGATTATAATAAGCTTGATAAAAATTTGCGTCTAATTCGATGGCTTTGGTTAAATCTTTTAATGCTGACTTATCTTGTGTTTTTTTCATATAGGCATTGCCACGGTTATATATAGCCGCTATATACTCCTTGTCAAGACTAATTGCCTTAGAATAAGCAGTGATTGCTTCATCAATTTTATTTAATCGATCATAGCAATTGCCTAAATTATTAAATGCCCCGACATCTTTATCGTTAAGTGTAAGTGCTTTTTTAAAATACTCGATCGCCAAGTCAAATGATTCTCTTTCTTGCTCCATATATGCCAAACAAAAATAAGCCTCGGCGCTATTTGGGTTAGCTTTGATAGCACTTGACATGCTTTCAATTGCCAGCTCGTCATTGCCTTGTAATTGATGTAAATTACCCAAACTCAAATACGCATTGGCTTTAAGATTTTTATCGACTGATTGATGGTTTAATAAGGCATTCCAAGCTTGAATGGCCTTTGATAATTTACCATTTTTTTGGTGCGTATAGGCTGTGACCATTAAATCACTCAGTTCTGTCTCACTACTCACGATACGGTAATAATGAGTTTTCTATTATTGTTACCCGCGCGGTGTTCATATAAAAACAAACCTTGGAACTTTCCCAAAGTTAGCTTTCTATTTTGAATTGGAATTGTTTTAGCTTCGCCGGTTAAAAGCGTGCGAATATGACCCGACATGTCAAAATCACCTTCATTATTGTGACGATAACTAGGATTAGCATCGGCAACATGGGCTTGAAAATAATCTTCAATGTCTAACAAAACATCCGGATCTTCATTGCCTGTAATCATCAATGATGCCGAAGTGTGAGTGACAAACACATGGCACAATACTGAATCAGTACTTAATTGTGAGACAGTGTCATTCACCAATTGCGTAATTTCAATAGCACCACGTCCAGTGGTTTTAATCAACAACGCCTGTTGATTCACTTTAATAATTCCTTGGCTTTATCTGTGTTGATAGTTTCGGCTTTTGTGATTTCTTTTTTATTTAACAGTGAGCGAATAAAAAAGAACAGACCCAGGCCTAAAAATACAAATGGACCTAACCACAACAAATAAGTATTTTTATTCATTGGTGGTTTATACACCACAAAATCCCCGAAACGATCCACCATAAACTGATGAATTTCATCATTAGTGTTGCCTTTAATGATCATATCTCTCACTTGTTTACGCAAATCTTTCGACAAATCCGCATTTGATCCAGCAATACTTTGACCTTGACAAACGGGGCAACGAATCTCGGCAATTAAAATGCGATAACGTGTTTCTTGCGCATTGCTTGAAAAAACTTTAGCCTCGATACTTTCTGCCAGGATTAAGGAAGAAAAACTTAATAATAAGATAAAGCTAACGATGCTCGCAAAAGTTTTGTTAAGTATAAAATATCGCATACAAAAATAGTAATTATTAAATTAACATGATTTTAACCTATGGAACCTCAGTATGCCACTGATCACACTAGATAATATTTCTCTAAGCTTTTCAGACAAGCCCATCCTTGATGGCGTTAGCTCAACTATTCACAAAGGTGACAAAGTTGCACTGATTGGGCGTAATGGCGAGGGTAAATCCACCTTTATGCGCATCCTGGCTGGTGCTATTGAGCCGGACGATGGTAAATTAAAAATTAAAAATGGCATCAAAATTAGTTATTTAGAACAAACCCCGCCAGAAGATAACGACAAAAGCCTATTCGATATCGTCTCTGAAGGTTTGGGTGAAATTGGCCTTATTTTAAGACAGTATCAGTATCTCGTTAATAATAATAAGTTAGATCAGGCTGGTGATTTACAAGAACAAATTGATCAGCTTGATGGTTGGCAATATTTACACAAAATTGAGGCGATACTGAATCGTTTTACACTGAATCCAGATGCTATTTTATCCACACTTTCTGGCGGCTGGCGTAGGCGTGTCATGCTTGCACGCGCACTGATTCAAGCGCCCGATGTGCTGCTGCTTGATGAGCCAACTAACCATATGGATATTACCGCTATTCTTGATCTTGAAAGAATGTTAAAGGAGTTTCATGGCACTTTGGTTTTAATCAGTCATGACCGCTCATTCGTTGCCGGTATCGTTAATAAAGTCTTTGATTTGGACCGAGGCAAACTTTCTGTATTTGATTGCGGATACAAAGATTATGTTAAACGCAAAGATGAAAAGCTTCATGCTGAAGATATGGCCAACGCACGTTTTGACAAAAAGCTTGTACAAGAGGAAGTTTGGATTCGCCAAGGCATTAAAGCCAGACGTACACGAAATGAAGGCCGAGTGCGCTCCTTAAAAACCATGCGAGATTCTTTTATAAATCGCCGAAAAAAACAAGGCAGTATCAAAATCCATTCTGTAAATGAAGATGAAAAGCGCGTATCTAAACTGGTGTTCGAAGTTAAGAAAATCTCTTATCAAATTGCCGGCATTCAACTGATTAAAGATTTTTCAATGCTGGTATTAAAAGGTGAAAAAATCGGCATCATTGGCGGTAACGGTACTGGAAAGTCCACCTTTATTAAATTACTGTTAGACGAACTACAGCCCAATAGTGGCTCAATCCGTCGCTCTAAAGTCATTAAACTGGCCTATTTTGACCAAATGCGAGAAAACCTTGATCCAAATATGAAAGCCATGGATTTTGTCTCAGGTGGTCGTGAACATATTGAAATAGGTGGTAAAAGTAAACACATTATTGGTTATTTACGTCAATTTTTATTCACTGGAAAACAAGCTATGGCACCAATCAGAATGTTTTCTGGTGGTGAAAAAAATCGCCTAATGTTGGCTAAAATTCTTTCGAAACCTGCAAACCTTCTGGTGCTCGATGAGCCAACAAATGATCTTGATGTCGAAACCTTAGAGCTGCTTGAAGAGATGCTGGTTGACTATTCTGGTACTTTAATCTTAATCTCACACGATAGAACTTTTTTAAACAATGTAGTTGGTTCAACCGTTGTGTTAGATGGCGATGGCGTAATTAATCAGTACGCCGGTGGCTATGATGATTATCTGATCCAAAAACAAAACATTTTAGAAAAAAAACAAAAGATTAAAACAAAGCCTGTGGCTCAGATTAAAGGCGCTGAAAATTCTAGAAAACTTAATTACAAACAACAGCAAGAACTCAAACAATTGCCCAGTAAAATTGAAAGAACAGAAATCGAAATCGGTGAAATTCAATTACAATTATCAGACCCTGAATTCTTCCAACAGGAACAATCTCAAGATGCTTTGATTAGGCTGGCTAGATTAGAATCGGATCTTGAGCGTTATTATGAAAAATGGAGCGAGTTAGAGTGAATAATAACATACCCTTAATTGTTGATTTAGATCACACACTCATCAACACTGATTTATTGTACGAGTCTTCAATGGCTGTTTTAAAGAAAAGTCCATGGCTGATTTTTTTGTTTCCTTTTTGGTTTGCGAAGGGTAAAGGTTATTTAAAAGAACAGCTGGTTAAGCGCTTTAGTATTGATACACGAACCTTGCCCTATATTCAGGAGACCATTGACTATATCACTGAACGAAAAAAACAAGGCTCCCTTATTATTTTAGCCACTGCCTCACATAAGGATTACGCTTTTGAAGTGGCTAAGCATTTTCAAACTCAGAAAAACAATGAAACCATTATTGACAATAAACAAAACTTAGATTTTTTTGCCAGCAGCACTCAAACCGTTAAAAATAAATCAATTAATGGTTCTTTGTTTGATGATGTAATGGCTAGTAATGCTGACTATAATTTATCATCTCATAACAAAGCTCAAAAGCTCGTTGAACGATTTGGTAAAAAACAATTTGACTATATGGGTGATCATATGCGCGATATTCCGGTTTGGGAAGTGGCAAATTTATCAATCTTGGTCAATGCCTCAGATAGAGTTATTAAAAATACGCAGCACCTAAATACGCTAATTTTATCTCGAAAAAACTAAAACCCTTCCACCAAATACGACAAACTTCCTAACAGCAAATAGACCACACTAGTAATGACCAGAGTCGCCGAAATTACTCTAGCTAAGGCAAGATTCTTGCCCAATATACGATTATTTACAAACCACACAATATAGCCAATAATAAAAGCAATAATTAAAATTCTAATGAGAAACATAGGGTTTTCTATTTCTTGAAACTACTGGCTATTTTAGTCGCTAATGCTAGGTTAATACCACTAACTTTTAGCAGTTCGTCACAACTGGCTTTTTGAATTTCTTGCAAACCACCAAAATAATTTAACAGCGCTGTCCGACGTAACTTTCCCACACCTTTTATGTTTTCAAGTGGAGAATGTTGGCGTTTTTTGTCGCGCTTATTGCGATGATTTTTAATGGCAAATCGGTGCGACTCATCTCGAATATGATTAACTAACAACAAGGACTGGTCATACGGAGGCAAGTTGATTTTTTGTGTTCTCCCCTCTTGGACCATGATCAAAGTTTCCAGGCCAGCTTTTCTACCCTCGCCTTTTGCCACGCCAACCAGTTGAATCGATTCAATACCAATCGAATCCATCACCATAATCGCCTGATTGAGCTGTCCCAGGCCACCATCAATAAACACCACATCTGGTAATGGCTTATTATCTCTCAATAATCGCGAGTAACGCCTGAAGACTGCTTGATTCATTGCCGCATAATCATCACCTGGCGTAATGTCTGTGATATTAAATTGTCGATACTTTCCAACTTTTGGCAGACCTTTTTCAAACACCACACAAGAGGCCGTAGTTGCTTCACCCATGGTATGACTAATATCAAAACACTCCATGGTATCTGGCAACGAATCAAGATTTAGAGTTTTTTGTAGCTGTTCGAGTTGCTTACGTTTGGTGAATTTTGAAATCAGGTGCTGTTTAAGATTTTCCTTGGCAGTCAATGTGGCAATCTTTAAAAAATGACGCTTGTCTTTTTGTGGCATATCGATAATTTTTGCATTTAAGGCTAAGGAAATAAGTGCTTTATCGGGTAATTTTTCACTCAAAAGCATCTGTTTTGGCGTGTCTTTTCCTAAATAATACAAAGGCAGAAAAGCCGATAAAACCATCTCAACCGATTTTCCTTTTGCGTGTTTTGGAAAAACGCATTCTTGTCCGATTTGTTTACCAGCACGAATAAACAAAACCTCAATAGCATGAACACTTTCTTTCTCAACAATACTAACTACATCCATATCGCCCATACTTTGGGAAGTGTGTTGCTCTTGAAGCGTCCGCAGTCCAATCAATTGATCTCTATAGTGAGCAGCCAATTCAAAGTCCAAATCCTTTGATGCTTGTTGCATTTTATCCGAGACTTTATCAAGTGTTTCCATGTCTTTTCCTTTTAAAAATAATGACATCATAGACACGTCTTGTGCGTAGTTCTCATCACTGATTTTTCCCACACAGGGTGCAGTGCAAAGACCTATTTGGTATTCTAAACAAGGTCGTGAACGAGAGCGATAAACACTGTTTGTACATTGGCGAACTTTAAATATTTTTTTCAACAAGGACAGAGAATCACGTACCACATGGGCTGACGGATATGGGCCAAAAAATTGATACGCTTTGTGTTTTTGACCACGGTAAAAGCTCACTCTAGGATGTTTGTCGTTGGTAATATAAATATACGGATAGCTTTTTGCATCTTTTAATAAAATATTGTATCGAGGCTTATGCAGCTTAATCAAATCATTTTCCAGCAGCAATGCCTGGGTTTCAGTATCGGTAACAATTACCTCAAAGCTTTTAATCTTATCAATCAAGGCCCGAGTTTTTACGTCAATATGAATTTTTCTAAAATAGCTCGACACCCTTTTTCTAAGGTTTTTTGCCTTGCCGACATAAATCACTTGCCCATTCTTATCAAACATTTGATAAACCCCTGGGTATTGGCTTAAATTTTTTAATTTTGTTTTAATGCACACTATTTGTTTATATCTTAATTTGTTTATATCTTAAAAAAACGGTAAAATTAGATCAATTTATTTCATAATAGAAATTATGTTGAAACGACTTATTATTATATTAGCTATTATTCATTTCAATCTTTCTTTTGCAGAAAATTCTAATACAAATACACCTAACGCGGTAGCAGTAAACATTATTGAGGGCACTCTTTTATCATTAAAAACTCTTAAAGAACTAAATACTGACTCTACTGATAATATTGAAAACTTAGTGTTAAGCAAGCTCATGCCTAACATCGCCGTAGAGTTTGCCACTAAAGCCATCCTTAGAGATCGTTGGGATGGTTTGACTTATGCACAACAAACCATGTTCATAGATTATATTACACAAGCAATCTTGCAAGACTATGTTCAGATGTTAAGTTTTTATGAAAATTTAGATACTCTCAATATTGAAACCGAACCTGGCAGTACATCTACAGACAGAAAAGCCTCGGTTAAACTACATATCTCTACCGATAATTCTAATTATCAATTTTTTATCACCTTAAAAATGATTAAACTCAATCGTTGGTATATTTACGATGCTATATTCCCTGGTATTGGCATACTAAGTAATTATCGGCAAGAATTTGATTCAATTATTAAACGCAAAGGCATGAGCGGTTTAATTACCCTTGTGTCTAACTACTAATGTTAAATCTAGGCATCCTCTTAGTTATTTTTTATACAAACCTTGTATTGGCAGGAGGTGTTATGCCTTCTACACCAGGTCTAATAAAGGCAAGTAATAATACCGTGACAGAAATTATTGATCTGCCTGGAGCTGCAGCGCTTAATATTATTACCAATAACTTATCTTTACTTAAAACACTTAGAAAGCAAAATAAAGCTTCGATTGAAAATGTTGAAAATTTAATCAGAGATAAACTACTGCCTAATATTGCCACTGATGTTGCCACTAAAATTACACTCAAAAAACATTGGAACAAACTAAACAATCAACAAAAAATAATTTTTCAAAAACATATTGTACAATCTTTAATTAAAGATTACGCAGGTATTTTAGGATCTTATGAAAAGCTTGAAAGTGTTAATATCAATATTGGTCCAAACATTAAACGCAAAGGTAACAAGGCCATTGTTAACCTTGTTATTAACTTAGAAGGCGACCCTAAACCAATTCACGTTACCCTGAAAATGATTCGATCCAACCAGTGGCGTGCCTATGATTTGGTTTTCTCTGGTGTTAGTTTAATAAAAAATTATCGAGCACAATTTAACTCCCACATTAGGCGCAAAGGCATTGACAGCCTTGTTGCTAAAATCGCCAAAAAGATTTAACAATGTATAAATTAGTGATTCAAGGGGGTCGCCCTTTAAAAGGCACTATTAGAGCTTCTGGCTCTAAAAATTCATCTCTACCCATTTTATTTGCCTCTATTTTGGCAGATGGACCTCTCACTCTGAGCAATACACCACATCTGGGTGATATCTCTACAACCATTAGATTATTGATGGACATGGGTGCCAAATTTATTTTAGAATCTAATAGTGCTTTATTCATTGATTCATCGGAGCTCACCAACTTGGTTGCCGATTACAATTTGGTTAAAACCATGCGCGCTTCAATTTTAGCATTAGGCCCAATGTTGGCCAAGTATGGGGAGGCCAAAGTGTCCCTACCGGGTGGCTGCGCCATTGGCTCGAGACCAATCAATTTTCACCTTAAGGCACTGAGAGAGCTTGGTGCAAAAATTGAGGTTAAGAATGGTTATATTTACGCAAAAGCCGAAAAACTAACTGGCAAAAACATATATTTTGACCAAGTCACTGTAACATCAACCGAAAATATTGTTATGGCAGCCACACTGGCAAGTGGGACTACAATCATTCATAACGCTGCTCAGGAGCCGGAAGTATCAGAGTTGTGTAATTGCCTTAATAAAATGGGTGCAAAAATCTCAGGCATTGGCACTTCAATCATTAAAATCACCGGTGTAAAAAATCTTACTGGTGTTAGTTATTCGGTATGTCCTGATCGTATTGAAATTGGCACCTATTTAGTCGCCGCTGCTATCACCCAAGGCTCAATTACGATTAAAAACACAATGCCTCAATCATTGTTGTCAACTTTAGACAAGTTAACTGAGGCCGGCGCTGAGATTAGCACAACCAAAGACTCTATCACACTAGACATGAAAGGAAAGCGGCCTAAAGCCGTTAATATTGAAACAGGCGCACATCCTGATTTCCCAACAGATATGCAAGCACAATTCACAGCACTAAATGCAATTGCTGATGGACATTGTAGTATTACTGAAAATATTTTTGAAAATCGTTTTATGCATGTTCCAGAGCTTGTACGTATGGGAGCCAACTTGACGATAGAAGGTAACACCATAGTTTGCAAAGGTGTAAAATCGCTAACTGGTGCACATTTAATAGCCAGTGATCTACGAGCTTCGGCATCTTTAGTATTAGCAGGCTTAGTCGCCGAAGGCACAACCAAAATCGATCGTGTTTATCACCTCGATCGCGGTTATGAAACTATTGAAGAAAAATTAAAATTACTAGGCGCTCAGATTGAAAGAGTGCAAGATTAAAAAAAATAATAAAACATTATGTTAACGATTGCACTTTCCAAAGGCCGAATTCTTGAACAAACCCTACCCCTGTTAAAAAAAGCAGGCCTAGAAATTGCCAATGAAGAGCTTAATTCTAGAAAACTCATTCTTGATACCAATCTTGACGATGTTAAGGTGATTGTCATTCGTGCCACTGATGTTCCTGTATTCGTACAGCATGGTGCCGCTGATATGGGCATTGCTGGCAAGGATGTTCTACTTGAACACGGTGCCAATGGTTTGTTTGAATTGTTAGATCTGGGCATTGCTAAATGCAAGCTCATGGTCGCCGCTAGCAGTAAGGACAAACTCAACCAAAATACTTTAAAAATTGCCACCAAGTATGTCAATTCTGCCAAACATTATTTTGAAGCCAAAGGTCAACAAATTGATATCATTAAGCTCTATGGTGCGATGGAACTTGCTCCGGTTGTTGGTTTGGCACACTGTATTGTTGATTTAGTTGATACGGGAAACACACTTAAAGCTAATGGCTTAGTCCCACTTGAACACATAGAGGACATCTCTTCTCGATTGGTAGTAAACGCTGCGTCATTCAAAACAAAGAATACTCAAATCAAAACATGGGTTAAGAGTATTGAAAAAAATCTATGATTACCAAGCTATCGTCTGCTCAATCTGACTTTCAGCATAAGCTTTCAGCACTATTAGCCTGGGAAAGTGTTTCTAATGTAGGTGTCGCTAAAACCGTTGATGACATAATTGCCAACATTCGTTCTAAGGGTGATAAAGCCTTGATTGACTACTCGATTAAATTGGATGGTGTTAGTGCATCAAACATGTCTGATCTCACCATTGATTTACCCGCACTTAAACAAGCTTTTGAGTCGTTAAACGATCAAGAAAAATCAGCACTGCAAACCGCAGCTGATCGCGTATGGATCTACCACAATAAACAGAAGCAAGATACTTGGACCTATACGGAAGATAACGGTACCCTACTCGGGCAAAAAATAACACCATTAGATTGTGTTGGTTTATACGTGCCTGGTGGCAAGGCTGCCTACCCTTCTTCTGTGTTAATGAATGCCATCCCAGCCAAAGTTGCTGGTGTGGAAAAGTTAATTATGGTGGTACCAACCCCAAACGGAATCACCAATCAATTGGTGCTGGCTGCTGCTTATATTGCTGGAGTCGACAAAGTATTTACCATTGGTGGCGCACAAGCAGTTGCTGCATTGGCTTACGGCACTGAAACAATACCAAAAGTTGATAAAATTGTTGGCCCAGGCAATATTTATGTAGCCACTGCAAAGCGTGCAGTCTTTGGCCAAGTGGGCATCGATATGATCGCTGGCCCAAGTGAGATTCTAATAATTTGCGATGGTAAAACCAATCCTGATTGGATTGCGATGGATCTATTTTCACAAGCTGAGCACGATGAAGATGCACAATCTATTCTACTTTGCCCAGATGCTGATTTTATTACCAAAGTTGAAGTCAGTATCGCTAAACTACTACCAACCATGAAGCGCAAGAATATTATTGCCAGCGCATTAAAAAATCGCGGTGCCCTCATTCTAATCAAAGACATGAACGAGGCCGTCGAGATCTCTAATAAAATCGCTCCTGAGCATTTAGAGTTGTCTGTTGAAGATCCTGAATCAATGCTGGATGGTATTAAACACGCTGGTGCTATCTTTATGGGTAGAAATACCTGTGAAGCACTTGGTGACTATTGTGCGGGTCCTAATCACGTATTGCCTACTTCTGGTACAGCACGTTTTTCATCACCTTTGGGTGTATACGATTTTCAAAAGAAATCCAGCCTTATTATGGTGTCTGATCAAGGTGCTAATACGCTTGGTGAAGTCGCGGCCATACTTGCAGACGGTGAAGGCCTACAAGCGCACGCTCAATCTGCCAGATACCGTATAAATAAGCAATAAATCTTAAAACCACTTGTGTGGCTGTTTTTTCATAGTTATTAAGCCATTGATTGCTTTAGTTTTTTCTAAAATAGTGTACAACCTGTCTTTATCTTTTTTCTTAAAAATAAACGCTCATGCTTAAACCTAAAAAAACACTACTGACTGTTATTCTGTTAATCATTGCAGCCTTTGTATTTTTACCCGAGCAATCTACACAGCAATCCAATTCTCAGCAACTTAAAAGTGCCATTGCCACTACTCACCCGCTAGCCACGCAAGCGGGCTTTGAGGTGTTAGCTGCTGGCGGTAACGCCTTTGATGCGGCCGTCGCAGTCAGTGCGGCTCTAGCTGTAGTTGAGCCTCATGGCTCTGGTTTAGGTGGTGGTGGATTCTGGTTATTACATTCAGCAGATACCAACACAAGCATCATGATTGATGGTCGTGAAAAAGCACCACTAGAAGGGCATCGTGATATGTATTTAGATGATAAAGGCGAAGTGATTAAAAACTTATCTGTGGTCGGCCCCCTATCAGCTGGTATCCCTGGATCACCAGCTGCACTGGATCATATTGCTAATAAATATGGCAGACTCACACTGGCTCAGAGTTTTACCCCTGCCATTCGCTTTGCTAAGGAAGGATTTGAAGTCGACGAACACTTTCAAAAATATGCAAAATTTAGAAAAGCGGTTCTTAATCAATTTCCAGAAACCGCCAATATTTACTTACAAGATGGCAAAGAGCCTGAGGTTGGTTTTATCATTAAGCAGCCTGAGTTAGCCAAAACATTAGAGATATTGGCCACCAAAGGTAAGGATGGTTTTTATCAAGGCGACTTCGCTAAAAAACTCATCGATGGCGTGCGTGCAGCAGGTGGTATTTGGTCAATGAAAGATTTGGCTAATTACAAAATCATTGAGCGACAACCAATTACCGGCACATACAATGGCATGAAAATTACCTCAGCTGCCCCACCCTCTTCTGGTGGTGTTGCCATTGTTGATACACTCAACATCTTAGAAAACTTCGACCTAACTAAAATGACGCCAGAACAGCAAGCTCATATCGTTACTGAAGCCATGAGACGTGCCTATTTTGATCGCGCTGAGTTCCTAGGAGACACTGACTTTGTCGAAGTGCCTATCAAGCGCTTAACTGATAAGCAATACGCCAAAACACAATCAAAAACCATTAGCCTGGATGAAGCCACAGAAAGTGACGAACTATCAAAAGAAGCATTGGGTACCGGCGGTGGCGAAAACACCACGCATTTTTCTATTATTGACAGCGAAGGTAATCGTGTTGCAGCAACTATGAGTATCAATTTCCCATTTGGATCAGGCTTTATTGCACCTAAAACCGGCATACTACTTAATGATGAAATGGATGATTTTTCAGCCAAGCCTGGCGTGCCGAATGTTTATGGCCTGATTGGCAATGAGAAGAATGCCATTGCACCTGGTAAACGCCCTTTATCAAGCATGTCCCCTACCTTTGTAGAGAATGGGGATGAAGTCGTCGTATTAGGCACGCCTGGTGGTAGTCGCATCATCTCTGCAGTACTTCTGGGTATTCTAGATTATGCTCAGAGTGGCGATGCTAATTCCATGGTGGCT
>JAUWPG010000052.1 GCA_030611725.1 Gammaproteobacteria bacterium | reverse complement strand
AATATGAAAATTAAACGACCAAATCGAAAAACTATCATGCAATTTATGATGGTTATTTTAGCCATTTTTATTATTCGTACCTATCAACAACAAGATTTAACAATAGGCCTTGTGCCAAGTTTCAGCTCGCAGACACTTAGTGGCGAAGTTATGAATTCCAACCCAATACCAGATAAAGGCTCTCTCATTCATTTTTGGGCAACTTGGTGTCCTGTTTGCAATCTTGAGAATGACAACATTCAAGCCATATCAGAAGACTACAAGGTTCTTAATATTGCTATCCAGTCGGGCAGTGATCTTGAAATTTATGCGTATGCTGAAGAAAATAATATGAAAATTAATAATATTATTAACGACCAATCTGGCTCTATTGCAAAGTTATTTGGCGTTAAAGGCACGCCAAGCAGTTTCTTTGTTAACACCAAAGGTCAAATTCAATTTACTGAAGTGGGTTACGTTACCACACTGGGCTATCGCTTTAGATTGTGGTGGGCAGGATTATAAATAATGACTGGTCTGAGCATCTTGGGCCATTATTTCAGCGCGATTCTTATCAGCAATTGTACGATTTTTTTGAGTATCAAAAATCTCAACGAAAAATTATTCTTCCTCCTGAAAGTGATCGTTTTAAAGCTTTTGAGCTTAGTAGTTTTGAAAATACCCAGGTCGTTATCTTAGGTCAAGACCCTTATCACAGCGAAGGTCAAGCTCATGGGTTGAGTTTTTCTGTGCCAGATAATGTTAAGACCCCTCCCTCTTTAGTTAATATCTATAAAGAGCTGGAATTAGACTTAGGTATTACGCCTAATATAAGTGGTAACTTAGAGCGCTGGGCATCTCAAGGTGTATTACTTCTAAATAGCGCACTCACGGTCGAGAAAAACTCACCAGCATCACACTCAAAAACACCTTGGATTGAATTTACAGAATCAGTTATCCTTCTACTTAGTGAGCATAAACAAAACTTAGTGTTTTTACTTTGGGGAGCGCATGCCCATAAAAAATCAGAGTTAATTGATCCAGCTAAACACTTAGTATTGAGCGCATCACATCCTTCACCTTTTTCAGCTTATAAAGGTTTTTTTGGCTGTAAACATTTCTCCAAGACTAACGAGTATCTTAAAATGCATAACTTAAAACAAATTAACTGGTAACCATGAAACTAATTATTGACGATACTTGCTATGCCTATAATGAAATTTTTTCTCAATTTGGCGATATAGTCACTATGGCTGGGCGCGATATTAACGCTGATTCTGTGAAAGATTGTGACATATTAATCGTACGTTCACGCACAAAAGTTAACCAAGCATTGCTTGAAGGTAGCTCAATTAAATTTGTGGGCTCAACAGTGGCTGGCTTAGATCATGTTGATCAAGATTATCTTAAAGATAATGACATTGAATTTTTCTCAGCACAAGGATGCAACTCAATGGCAGTGGCTGAATTTGTGATTAGCACCATTGTGAACTTAGCAGATAAACATAAGTTTGATTATCAACAAAAAACTTTGGGAATAATCGGTGTGGGCAATGTTGGCTCTCGTTTAGCTGCTAAAGCAGAGTTATTAGGCATTAAAACGTTATTAAACGACCCAATAAGACAAAAAAATGAAGAATTACCCAATTTTGTAGATTTAGATACAGCTTTAAGTGCTGATATAGTTACTTTTCATACGCCATTAACATTTAATGGTGAATTTCCTTCATTTAATCTATTAAATAGCCACAATTTTCATAATATTAGTGCAAATTCCATCGTTTTTAATGCGGCACGTGGTGGTGTGATTGATGAGAAAATTTGGGAAAAAACGCAAACGCTCGAAAATGTGATCGATTGTTGGGAAAATGAGCCAAATATCAATAAAAACTTGCAAAATAATGCCTATTTAGCCTCACCTCATATCGCAGGTCACTCAGTTGATGCCAAATTTATGGGTAGTTTTATGGTTTATAAGGCTTTATGTGAATTTTTAGGAGAAAAACAACGAGAAAGCGTCAAAAATTTGATAAATCCTGGTATTTTGGAGTTAAAAAGTGATAATTTACTTGACTCTCTCAATGAAATTTACGACTTTAAGCAAGATACAGTTGCGATTAAAAATATCAAAAATTTTGAAATTTATCGCCGTAATTACCCTATTCGCTATGAATGGCCGCATTTTATCGGGAAAACAGTACTGCCTATTATCTAGCCTTTAAAGCAGGGTTGTTTTGAATATTTATCTAATTCAACCTTCTTGTTTTTAAATAGATCTGTATTTGTAATGTGATGAATCGACACCATTTCAGGATTTTCTTGCGTCATTTCATTTAGGGTTTTACTTTTTCCTGTTCTCGTCATGCCGTGCCATTGCGTTAATAGACGTGCATTATTAACAACTTCATCTGTATAAACTCTATCTATTGGCTCAATTTCTACCAGCACCTCTGGAACTTTAATACGAGCTGACCAGGTTTCATCAATTGCCATTTCTTGCCAAACTTCCTCAGAATTTTTAAAGTTAAATCCTGGTAAGTCTAATTCTTGAGCAACCAGGCATATTATCTCCCAATCAGGCTTTGACTCTCCTGCGGGTGGCAAGAATGCATTTTGAGATAAATATCGACGTTCTGAATTTTTGATATGTCCAGTTTTTTCAGACCATGGACACGCTGGCAAAATAATATCAGCATCTTTTGTCGTTAAGGTTTCGGTGTAATCTGACACAATCAATGTGTCAAATTTTCGGTAATTAATCATGCTATGGGCAGGATTAGTTGACATCACCCAAAGTGTTTTTATTTGCTCAGTAGAGAAAAATTCTGTTGCTGTTAAATCTTTAGTTTTAGTGCCAATTTCGCGCCCACCCATTGCGTTACATTGCCCTGTTAACGATAATACGCCGCAACCTGGTTTGTTAATATTTCCAGTTAAAATATGCGCATTTATTAGGGCATTGACTTTATCAGTTGCATCGGTTGATTGCGTTAATCCTTGTGAATAAACACTTAATACTTTTTTATTTTTAAACCATGTCTGATTAGGTAAATCATTAATGATTTCCATATCCCTACCTTGCTTAACCTGAATAAATAAATCAGATTTTTTAGCAGTTGTAGTTTCATAGACGTCGACACAAACAATAAAGGCTTTTGATTTTTTAATATGATTAAACACAATCGGGTGACAATCTGCAGTATTACTGCCAATGATAAAAATAGTTTCTGCTAGAAAAATATCATCATACGAAACCGGTACGATATCAGCACCATACGCTCTATTATTGGCAGCTACTGTGGAGTACATACACAGTCGGGAATTGCTTTCTAAGTTTTTTATGCCGTAACTATCTGCAAATTTTTTGGCAATATACAAATCTTCCATCAACATTTGCCCTGACACATAAAGTGCAATCTGATCTTTCTTAGTTGCCTTAAACTTATTTGCAATTGTCTTTACTGTACCGTCCCAATCGCTAATAGATGGCTGCAAGAGTCTTTGCGAATCTGTACCAATGGTTTCCAATAAAGTTTGACCCTTGATACACAGCATGCCTTTATTAACAGGCGAATCTTTATCGCCCGTTAGCTTTAAAGTAGATCCATTTCTACTGATTTTAACGCCGCAGCCAACTCCGCAATAGGGGCATGTTGTTTTTAAACTCATATCTTTTTTTATTTAATAACCAATAGCAAAATTAACAGTAGATTTAGCGCAAAGGAAATTGTAATCCACGCCCTATATTGACTTAATTTAGACTTGGGGTGTTGCGCTTTTTGAATGCTTAAAAAATTAGAATTCGGATGCTCTAGATCATACAAAAATTCACTTAGCGCTTCATACCTTTGAGAATAATCCAAATGACAAGCCTTTCTGATGGCACCATCAATCCAAATGGGTAAATTAGGATTATACGTCAAAGTTGACTTGTAGCTTAAATTAGATAGTTTTTTGGCGCTCAAATTTTTGTCTAATTTATTTTGATAGGGCAATGTAGAAGTAAGCATTTCAAATAAGATTACTCCCAAACTAAACTGATCAGAGGCTTGAGATACCCACTCATCTAAAATCACTTCCGGCGCAGTATACCCTTGCGTACCTTGATTGCCGACAGAGCTAATCGGGCTACTAAGTTCCGTTACTCCAGCTATTCTTGCCGATCCAAAATCAATCAACTTTACTTGACCAATCTCATTAATCATAATATTTTCTGGCTTAAGATCGCAGTGCAGCATTTCTTGCCGATGAAATGCTCTTAATCCTTGGATAATTTGTTTAACAATATTAACCACAATTGTCATATCTGGCTTTGGATTATCATCAATCCACTGTCTTAAAGTTTGACCTTTGATGTATTCCATAGCGTAGGCTAAAAATTTTGAGTCTTCACTGGATTTGTGAATTTTAACTACGTTGGCACTTTGAATTCTTTGCCCAACCCATTCTTCATACATAAAGTGTTTAAGGTATTGAGGATCATCCTCAAAATTGATTGAGGGTGTTTTTAAGACAACCAATTGCGACGTTTGTATATCTTTGGCCAAATATATTTGCATTTTGGCACTGGAAGCCATTAATGACTCTATTTCTAATCCATTAATTTTCATGCCTTTTTCTAAATCAGGTGGCACTGGTCGTTGTGTGAGCTCATTAAAGGCTTCGCTGATATCCATTTCAGGTAATTGCACTACCTGACTGATCATCGCTGAAATATTATCTTGGCTATTTGCAGATTTTGCTCTTTCAACTAATTCTTCAGCTGAAATACCCTTATTCATTAAAATTTCTAGCAGTGAATGATTGAGATAATCATGTACGCCATCCGTGGTTTGTAAAAATTGATCACCCTCTTTAACATCAAGCGATTGATAATCTACACTGACTTTTAAGTCAAAACCAATAGCTCTTGATAAATAGGTTTTTTCTTTATTAACACTCAGGATATGATCTTTGGTAAATTGAGTTAAAACCTTATCCCTGAGACGGTAAATACGAGAGTCACCCACATGAAAAAGATGTACGGTATTAGACTTAATGATTAGCACATCCAGCGTTGATAACATAGATGAAATTTCATCCGCGCGCATGGATTGAGAATATAGCCAATTGTTCAGTGCTGAAATTACTTTAATAGCGGAATTTTGCGTACTCCAAGAATCAGGGGTTGAGTAATAATCACTTAAAAACCCTTGAACGCAACAAGTGCTCGCCTCTTTGGCTTTTTCACTAGCACTGACGCCATCTGCCATTACCGAGCAAATTCCCTTATTATCAAGTAAAGCGCCACTTGGCTGGTGATAAGCGCAAGCATCTTGATTTTCAGACTTAACACCTGCTGCAGAATAAAGATTAATATTGACTTTAAGTGTTTTCATGGTTAATTAATTTTAATCACCTCGACCGTACCATCATCCAGTATTTCTGTCATATGACCTTTAGGCTCTTCTAAAAAAGCCACGATTAATGCCAACACCACAACAGCAGATAGACCAATAATCATAAAGAACTCATCATAGTCTACCAAGGTATTAACGGTTAAAAACATCACCGCACCGACATTACCAAAAGCACCAACATTGCCTGCAATCTGTCCAGTTAAACGTCTTTGAATTAAAGGTACCATGGCAAAGATTGCACCAGAGCCAGCCTGGGAAAAAATGCCGGCTAAAATTGTAAGTCCTACTACCCAAGTAATAGACCAGGTCTCTTTATCAACATTACCTAGTGCTAGAAAGCTAATCGCTATGCCTGAAAAAGTAATGATTAGTGTCAGCTTTCGACCAATTTTATCACTGATCCAGCCGCCGCCTGGCCTTGCAAATAAGTTAAGGAATGGATAGACGCCTGCCAACAAGGCAGCGGTAATTTTAGGTAGATCAAACCAATCCACATAAAACATAGCCAGTATTGAAACTACAGCCAACTCAGTACCAAACGTAATCAGGTAAGCCCAATCTAAAATCGCCACCTGCTTAAATTTATAGCGCTGTTGTCTAGGTATTGGGTTTTTAATGATTTGTACATTCACCTGCCAAATTTTAGCCAATTGAAGGCTAAACATAATCATCAGTATTACATATATTGCCAAAGCAGTCTCTGATGAAATTAGCGCCATTGCCGTTCCAGAAAGCTTCCAGGTAAGCACTGATAACGCCAGATATAAAGGAATGTTCATAACAATATAAAGCACTAAATCACCCCAACTTGAAACCCCCATAGCGCCTGATTTTTTCGGCTTGAAGTAGGTTGATCCTTTGGGCGTGTTAGTCACACTAAAATAATAAATTACGCCATATATGATTGTCAATATACTGGCAATCGTGATTGCAATCCTCCAGCCATCATCACCACCAAAAGCTACTGCTAAAAATGGCAATGTTGCCGCAGCGCCGGCTGAACCAAAATTACCCCAGCCGCCATAAATACCTTGTGTAATACCGGTTTGTTTGGCAGGAAACCACTCAGAGATCATGCGAATACCGACCACAAATCCAGCGCCAATAAAGCCGGACAAAAATCGTAATAGCGCAAGCTGTTCATAGGTTTGCATCCAACTAAATACAATTGATATCAGACCGCCCAATATCAAGATGGATGAGAACATAATCCTCGGGCCAAGCTTATCGACTAACATACCGACAACAATTCTTGCAGGTATGGTCATAGCCACATTTAAAATCAATAGAACTTTTGCTTGTTGATTAGTGAGTGATAACGCCTCCTGGATAAAAGGCATCATTGGCCCTAGGCTTAGCCATACGACAAAAGTCATAAAAAAGGCAAACCAGGTCAGATGTAGGATCCGATATTTCCCTTTGAATGAAAATAATTGTAACTTGTCTTGCATGATATCTTCCTTGAATTAAACAGCTTGCTTGTGGATAGTGGTTTTCCATGGGTTTTTAATGGTTTTTGGCAATTGATCTGCCCAAGCTTTGATCTGCTCTGGGGTTTCTAATTGTGATTGAATATACTCCAAACCAACTCGCTCTTCAAAATGCATGACGCGTTCAAGATAATTAGCCTCAACACGATACAACTGAACAAAAGCCTGAAGGTATTCGATTACATCTGCTTCAGTTTCAAAGAATCGATCCTTTAGGCAAGCTTTAGTTCGAATACCACAAGCACCAGCTACATGAATTTCATAGCCTTTTTCCGTACAAATCACACCAAAATCTTTAATGGTTGCTTCCGCACAATTACGCGGACAACCGCTCACGCCCATTTTGAACTTGTGCGGCATAAAATGTGACCAAACAGCATCTTCCATTTTCACTGCTAATCCCATTGAATCTTGAGTACCCATCAAACAATGATCTCTACCCACGCAAGACTTGCAAGTTCTAGTAGCTTTACCATAGGCATAGCCAGACTCCATACCTGCATCAGCAATTTCATCCCACATATCATTAAGATTTTCTTTAGGAATACCTAACAAGTCAATACGCTGACCACCCGTCACTTTAACCGTAGGCACTTTATATTTAACTGCAATATCTGCCAAAGCTCTTAATTCCTTTGGCGTAGTAAGTCCACCTTGCATTTGCGGTACGATTGAGTACGTACCATCATTTTGTAAGTTAGCATGCATTTTTTCATTATGAGGACGCTCATCATCATTATGTTCATAGTTCTCATTAAACTGTGAAGATAAGTAGTAATTAATAGCTGGTCCACACTTTTTACATGAAGATTTAAAACCAAGCGATGTTCTAACTTCATCAATAGTTGTAACTGATACTAAAGATCTAACATGCTTACGCACTTCCTGAGTAGAGTGAGATGTACAATCACATAGTGTATCTTTGACTACCAATTCAGCGCCCGATACGAAACTAAACACCTGCTTAGCAACACTACTACAACCGCCGCATCCTGTGCCGCATCC
>JAUWPG010000003.1 GCA_030611725.1 Gammaproteobacteria bacterium | reverse complement strand
CCACTCGTCTAAGCTTACCTTTCCATCGCCATTTCTGTCTTTTTTCTTAACAGCCATTTCTGGATTCTTTGCCCAAACCACAGAAGAAAAAGCGACGCCTAAACCGACCACTAAAGCTACTAATAAATTAATTGTTGATTTTTTATACATCCTCACCCCTTAAGAAAAATAATTGAACCGTAATTGTACCTTTTTGTTGCATATTGAAAGATTAAAAATATCGGAAATTATTGAAATGGCGTATTTTTACTTAAAAACACAAAATATGGCTATTTTTAGCTAAAATTACACAAAAACTACCTTAAATTGATATAAATAGACTATTTATTATTAAATAATGGTTATTTATGCGATAAATTTATTACAAAATAATACAGTTTTAAAGCATTAATTAGTAAAATTTGCTAAATTTTAGTAAAAAATTTAGCTTATATCAGCTTTTTAGGGTAGTAATTTTTTATTAGTACAAGAAAGTAACGCACGCAAAAGTCGGAGTGTATTAACTATAATACATGAGGCTTTGAGTACGGAAACTGACGCAGTAATTATGAAAAAGTACTATTCTAAAACTTGATGCCTTCAATTTCGGCGATCGTATGAATATCTTTATCACCACGCCCTGAGAGATTGACGATGATGTGTTGATCTTGCGTTAATTCTTGAGCAAGTTTGATGGCGTAAGCCACTGCGTGCGAAGATTCTAATGCAGGCAAAATACCCTCCACTTTGGTGAGCATGTGAAAAGCATCAAGTGCCTCTTCATCAGTAATAGCGACATATTTTGCACGGCCCGAATCTTTTAAATAAGCATGCTCAGGGCCAACCCCTGGATAATCCAAGCCAGCTGAAATAGAATGGCCTTCAATAATTTGGCCGTTTTCATCTTCCATAAGATAAGTTCGATTACCATGAAGCACACCAACACTGCCAGCACACAAAGGCGCTGCATGCGCTGTAGGGCCTTTTTCTAAGCCGTATCCGGCCGCTTCAACCCCATATATTTCAACGGATGCATCATCAATAAATTCATGGAAAAGTCCAATAGCATTTGAACCACCGCCCACACAAGCCACCAGTGCATCTGGCAAACCACCAACTTGATCAGCAAACTGCCTCTTAGCCTCTTTACCGATAACACTTTGAAAATCACGCACCATCATCGGATAAGGATGTGGGCCCGCTACAGTGCCAATGATATAAAAAGTATCATCAATATTCGTCACCCAATCGCGCATCGCTTCGTTAAGTGCGTCTTTTAAAGTTTTTGAGCCAGAAGTTACAGGGATAACCGTTGCTCCGAGTAGCTTCATGCGAAATACATTTAACGCTTGGCGAGCAACATCCACCTCGCCCATATAAACCACACATTCTAGTCCTAAACGAGCAGCCACAGTCGCAGTAGCTACACCGTGTTGGCCTGCGCCCGTCTCAGCAATGATGCGTGTTTTGCCAAGGCGTTTTGCCAATAATACCTGACCAATGGTGTTGTTTATTTTGTGCGCACCAGTATGGTTCAAGTCTTCACGTTTGAGATGTATTTGTGCACCACCCAATTTTTGGCTTAAATTTTGTGCATGATAAAGCGGCGTAGAACGACCTACGTAGTGTTTCAGATCATGCTCAAATTCTTTAAGGAAATCTGCATCATCTTTATATTTCTCATAAGCCTCTTTAAGTTCAGTAACTGCCGTCATTAAAGTCTCTGCAATGAAAACACCGCCGTATTGTTCGAAGTGACCTTTGTCATCTGGCAATGAATAACTCATGAACGCGCCTTGTGTATAAATTGTTTTATTTTTGTGATGTCTTTCATGCCTGGCTCACTTTCCACTCCGCTAGAAACATCGACTGCGTAAGGGTTAACCTGCTTAATTGCCTCAGCAACCGTGTCAGGATTTAGCCCGCCTGCTAGAATAATCGGTAAATTAATATCGACCTTGGCTAAACTCCAGTCAAATGCTTCACCCGTTCCGCCATAAGCATCCTTGTTGAAAGAATCTAATAACAAGCCGCTGGCCTGATGGTAATCATCAGCTATTTGGCTAATATTGGTCTCTTGATTAACGCGTAATGCTTTGATAAATGGCATGGCGTATTGTGTGCATTCGATGACAGACTCATCTCCGTGAAATTGCAAAGTGTCGAGTGGCACTTCGCACAACACTTCGTCAATAAAACTCGAGTCTGCATTCACAAACAAACCCACACGATTAATAAACGGTGGTAGCGCATTAACAATCTGCAGTGCTGTCTCAACATCCACATGCCGTGGTGACTGGTCATAAAACACTAGACCAATCGCGTCTATACCGAAAAGTGATGCTTCTCGGGCATTGTCAGCATTCGTCAATCCACAAATCTTAATTTTCATTTAATGTGTATTCTTGGCTTCTAGTTTTGTTCTAATTGTATCGCGATCAACCCACCACTTGTCGTCTACTAATTGATCAACTGCGCCCGATAACTTCTTTAAAAACACTTCTGGTTTGTCTAGCTCTAAGGTTCTACGCCATACATCAAAAGTGGATTGGTCAGTTATATGCGAATGCTTGTCAGCGACACTGGTTAACATTTGCAAAGCAAAGAAGGTCAGGTCGTCCTCTTCACCACAGCGCAAGGTTGTAATGTAGTGGGCTACCGCCGCTGCTACCGCTCTAGTGTCTGCCCCTTCTGGAGATTCTTCAACTAAGTGTTGCAACATCGCTACGGTAATTTCTGGATCGATCGGGAAAGTAACGCCTAACCATAAAGCATGTCCAAGCGCTACTAGGGCATCTGGCCCTTCTGATAAAAACATTACATCACAAGCTTCAACCGCCAATTCCCATAATTCATCTTCTTGCGCTAGATTAAAGGCAGTAAAAGCTTTTTCCCAGGCGTCTGCGCCCTTATAACGCTCTACTTGAATACGACCAATCTCTAGTAAAGCTTTGATTCGGTCTTCGACTGGTGCGCTCTCACTCAAGCCTGCTAACTGAGACTCAAAATACTCTAGTCTTGATTGTAATTGCTCTTCATTAGCATAGGCATCTTCGCCATCATCACCATCAAAAATGTCATGATCTTTGTTCAAATATTTAAATCCCATGTGTGTGTCCTTTAATAAAATGCTGCCTCTAAACGATCTTCCCAATTCTCAGGTGTATCGCCATAGTCAGGCTTGACATCCATTTGGAAAAAACGCTCGTCCGATGTTTTAGAAATAGTTTTAAGTACAACAACCAGCTCTTCAAAATCATCAATTTGAGGATTTGCAATAATCACTTCGCTTATTAGTAACATAAAAATCTATACTTATTAATTAAATGCCTTACATTTTACACCGCAAAACCCACAAATAGCCCTGCGATAGTTGGGCTATGATTTCTTCTTGACAGTCTTTTTAGTTGCCTTCTTGACGGATTTCTTTTTATGCTTAGCGGTTTTGGATTTTATTTTGCCAGAAATAGCCTTCTTACATTCTTCCAAGGTTAGGTCAGCTGGCTCTTTGTCACCAAACACTTTCTTAATGGTAATATTTTTTTGTCCTTTGCCGCGCTTCTTTCCATTCCAAATATAAGGACCAAAACGGCCATTAAGCACTTGAATCTCACTGTCATCAAAGGTTTTTATCATACGCTCAGCATCAAATTTTTCTTTATCAGCAATCAACTCCAATGCTTTTTCAAGCGTAACTTCCTCAGGAGTGTCTTCTTTTAAAGAAACATATTTCTTGCCATATTGAATGTAGGGGCCAAAGCGACCATAGTTGGCTTTAATAACACCAAAGTCGTCCGTTTCGCCCACAGTACGCGGCATGTTGAATAACTCTAACGCTTCATCAAGGGTAATGTTTTCAATATCTAGTGAGCCTCTAAGTGAAGCAAAAGTTGGCTTGTCTTCGTCATCTTTATGGCCGATTTGTGCAAAGGCACCATAGCGCCCAAAACGCACGCTGACCGGCTTGCCGCTTTTAGGGTCCTCACCCAATTCACGCATGCCGTGTGTTTCTTCTCTAGAAATATCTGCTGCCGCTTCAATTTGTGCATGAAACGGATCATAGAAGTTTTTCACAACCTCTTTCCAAGGAACGTTTTGCGTAGCAATTGTGTCAAAATCACTTTCTAATTTGGCTGTAAATTCGTAATCAATAATATTACTGAAATTTTTCACCAAGAAATCATTTAACAGGTACGCAACATTGGTGGGGAAAAGTTTATTTTTCTCAGCGCCTGTAGTCTCACTGGCTCTCGATTCAACCACATTATTATTTTGTATTTCAATCAACTCGTATTCACGCTCATAACCCTCTCGAGTTTCTTTGGTAACGTAATTACGATCTTGAACAGTAGAGACCATAGTGGCAAATGTAGATGGTCTGCCAATACCCATTTCTTCAACTTTTTTAACCAACGAGGCTTCGGTATAACGTGGCTTGGCACGAGAAAAACTCTCTCTTGCGGAGAAGCTGGCTAATGTTAAAGAATCACCCTTGTTCAAATCAGGTAGTAATTTATCATCAGAAGAAAGGTAATCATAAACTTTTAAAAAACCTGGAAAAGTTAAAATCTCACCATTTGCTAAGAACTGCTCATCCGCATTTGATACAGTCACTTTAATTTGTGTTTTTTGCAATTGAGCATCGCTCATTTGCGATGCTAGTGTGCGCTTATAGATCAGACTATAGAGTTTGGCTGTCTGCTCATCCACACCGTAAATACTTGACTTAGTCAGATCTGTTGGACGAATTGCTTCGTGCGCCTCTTGTGCACCCGAGTCTTTGGTTTTAAAACGTCTGACGTTGTGATATTCAACACCAAACTCTTGTTCGATTACCTTCCCAGCCGCTTCAATCGCAGTCTCTGATAGGGTGAATGAATCTGTTCTCATGTAAGTAATCGAACCTTCACGATACAAATTCTGAGCAATGGTCATGGTTTGCTTAACCGAGAAACCCAGTTTTTGCGAGGCTTCTTGCTGTAATGTTGAAGTAATAAAAGGTGCTTTTGGTGAGCGCTTTGAAGGTTTTTTCTCAATAGAAGCAACTGTCAAATCAGCGGCTAAAAGCTTAGTTGCAAATGCCAGCGCCTCTTCTTTAGAGTTAAAATCTTTGCTCAGCTTAACATCTACCACTTCGCCACTATCATTGACTAACTCAGCCTTAACCTTGTAAGTGGATATAGAGGTGTGCTGAGTAATCTCTCTTTCTCTTTCAACCACAAGACGCATGACCGGAGATTGAACACGTCCAGCTGAACGCGCGCCAGAGATTTTACGCCAGAGTACTGGCGAAATTTCAAAACCCACTAATCGGTCAATAATTCGGCGTGCTTGTTGTGCATCTACCAAATGGTAGTCTACTGTTCTTGGCGCAGTAATAGCGTCAGTAATAGCGCCTTTGGTAATTTCATGAAATACAATTCTAGGGGTGTCTCTTGGGAGTTTAAGCGCTTCTAACAAATGCCAAGCGATGGCTTCACCTTCTCGATCCTCATCTGTTGCAAGATATACTTTTTCTGCCAACTTAACCGCCTTGCGTAATTCAGCAACGACTTTCTTTTTATCTGCCGTTACTTCATATATGGGCTCAAAGTTATTCTCAATGTCGATACCCATGTTCTTTTTTGGCATATCACGAATATGGCCAATGCTTGACTTAACGACATAGTCTTTGCCTAGGAATTTTTCAATAGTTTTGGCTTTAGCGGGGGACTCAACAATGACAAGGTTTTTTGACATTATTGAGTGGTGTGGTTATCATCAAGAAATACAATAGACTCTAACCATTGCGCTGAAATTTCTTCATCGTTGCTATTGCCCAGTATCATCATCACCACCCACTTTAAATCATCTAAAGAAACAGCTGAATCGCCCAATGACATAATTTGATCAATAATCAGTTCACGCTGATTGGCATCTACCTGTCCCATATTTTCCATAAACAATAAAAAACCACGAGACTTAGTGTCTAGTTTTAATTTTTCTGCCGCACTATAAATACGCATGCCACCACGTGTGTTAGCAAACGGCTTAATACTACCGTCTTGTAAAGTGGCAATATTCTCTAACCAGCTAAGTGCCCTATCAATGCGTGCGGTTTCGAAACCAGCATCTGAAAGATGCGCCTTTAAAGTAGTGTCATCAATTTCGTGAGACGAGTCATGTTCTGCTTCTTCAAACAAGTAATCAAACATATAAGTTAGAACATCTAGAATATTATTTGTCATAAAAACCTCACTTAGTTAATAAATAACCAGAGCCACTGACCTTTGTCACCCTGTTCGCAAGCTCTAATAAAAGTAACTCTTGTATGACTATTTGGGGACTTAAACCACTTTTTTCAACCATTTCGTCAACCGTCATGGTCTCATAACTCATGTATTTTAATAGCACAGTAGGGGTGTTGTCTACATATTTTGTAGAAATAAGTGTTTTATCAACTTGTATCAAGGGGGTGAAGCCCAGTGTCAACTCATCAATAACGTCATCAATATTCTCAACTAATTTTGCGCCTTGCTTAATCAATTGATGGCAGCCTTGAGATAAAGGGTTGTGAATTGAACTTGGAATCGAAAACACTTCTCTGCCTTGTTCAGCTGCTAATTTAGCAGTAATCATGGTGCCGCTTTTAATGCTGGCCTCCACCACCAAAGTACCTAAACTCAACCCGCTAATAATACGGTTTCGCCTTGGAAAGTTATTGGCAATCGGCGAGGTGCCAATTGAAAACTCAGAAACCAACGCGCCTTTGGTTGATATTTGATGAGCGAGTGATTTGTGTTTGGCAGGATAGATCCGATCCAAGCCTGTACCACACACAGCAATAGTAGGCCGATCAGCTTCCAAAGCACCAATGTGAGCACTGGCATCAATGCCGCTGGCCATGCCTGAAGTGATTACTAAACCCAGTTTAGACAGCGCACCTGCAAATTGATGTGCATTTTGCTTACCTGCTGGAGTTGGGTTTCGACTGCCAACAATGGCAAGTTGTGACATTGACAAACACTCAACATTACCACGCACATATAATATTGGTGGCGGATCCGCAATGGTTTTAAGCTGTTCAGGATAAGCATCATCAATTAATGTGAGAATATGGCAATTCTGAGCCTTGACCCAGTCCAAATCAGCTTGTATTACCGACAAGTCGTGTTTTTCAATAAAGTCAAGCGTTGCTTGCTTAAACAAGCCACTTTCCTTACGCATAGGTTTTGATGCTAGAAAAACTTGTTCTGGTGTCTCAAACACTTCAAGCGCCTTATAAAAAGTACGAACGCCTAAATGTGGGGCTTTGAGCAGCATTAACCAATAAATTAAATCCATCTTAAATATGTTGTTGGGATGTTGACATTATTATAAATTATTGTACTTATTTACAAGGCCTATTGTGATTTATGGTAAAATTGTAAGATTTTATCGGCTAATATTCATTATGAAACAGAAAAGAACCTTCCAACCCAGTGTTTTAAAACGCAAACGCACTCATGGTTTTAGATCAAGAATGAGCACCAAGTCTGGCCGTGCAGTAATTAATGCTCGCAGAAGAAAAGGACGTAAACGCTTAGCTGCCTAATGTCTTTAAGGCTGACGCGTGAAGCCAAAATACTTAAACCCAGTGAATACGCTTACATTTTTAAAGGCGGTAAACGGGCACAAGGTAAATATTGGCAAGTTATTGCAAAACCCATCAAAAATCCCAGGCCACGCCTAGGGTTAGCGATTTCGAAAAAAGTAACTCGTTTGGCTGTTGATAGAAATCGATTTAAGCGCATTGCCAGAGAAACTTTTCGATTGGAACAACAAGGGTTAGACAATTGGGGCTTTGTAGTCATGGCAAGAAAATCTAAGCCAACTAGAAATCCTGTTTTATCTGCAGAATTACTCGACTTATTTAAAAAGGTGACAAAAATATAATCTGAATTATGCGCTATTTATTGCTTATTCCTATTAAATTCTATCAACTATTCATTAGTCCTTTCTTGGGTGCTAATTGTCGGTTTAACCCGACTTGTTCACAATATTCTTATGACGCAATTAAAGAGTACGGATTTTTTAAAGGATTTTCTCTCAGTGCAAAACGTATTGGCAAATGTCATCCGTGGCATGATGGTGGTTTTGATCCAGTACCAAAAAAAAACACTTATACTAAACAAAAACAACACACCCTATGAATAACCAAAAATTCTTTTTAAGTATTGCAATTTTCTTAACTGTTTTCTTGCTTTGGGACAAGTGGCAAATCACACACACAACTGATGCCAATGGTAATGTTGTACGAACAACTCAAATTACCTTAGACACCCCATCGAAAAAAGACGATGTGCCGATGATCAACACTGAAATAACAAAGGTCGACCTGCCAACACCAGCGATTACTGAGCAGCATGGGTTTACTACGGTTACAACCGACTTACTCACAGTAGAGATTAGCCACAAAGGTGGCACCATTCAAAATGCCTACCTAAATACTTTTCCTATTGAAAAAGGTGGCAAGGAAAAGTTTCAATTATTAAGCAATAACGCTGGATCAATATTCCAAGCACAAAGCGGCTTAGCATCACGCGATAATTTACTACCAACACATTTGTCTAATTTTAACTCGGACAATACAAACTATCAGCTAACTACTGATGAGCTTGTTGTTCCAATGACTTGGCAGGGTGAAAATGGTGTTAAAGTTACTAAAAACTTTCACTTTAAAAAAGACAGTTATGTTGTTAGTATTGATTATCAGATTACCAATAACTCCAATCAAGCCATTCCAGCCAAAAGCTATGTTCGTCTGAGTCGTAGTGCGATTGATCAGTCCAACATGATGATGCCAACTTTCACTGGTGGTGTCGTATACGATAAGCCATCGCATACTGTACAGAAAAATGATTTTGACGATTGGGATGATTTTGACACACAGCAATCACTTGGTGGTTGGATCGCCATGGTCCAGCAATACTTTATTGCAGCCTGGATTCCAAACCAAAACAAGGATCAGGAGTTTTCAGCAAGTACCAGTAACAACCTACACAAGCTAACCAATGCTAATCAACAGATTAGCATTGGTGCCGGCAATAGCACAACATTAGACGCCAATCGACTTTATCTCGGCCCTAAAGAATACGGGACAATTGAAAAGATAGCGACTGGACTAAACTATACGCTGGACTACGGCTGGTTAGATATTTTGGCAGATCCATTATCTTGGGGTATCCACAAAATCAATGATTTTATCGGCAGCTGGGGTTGGTCGATCATCATTATCACCATCTTAATCAAACTGGCTTTTTACCCACTAAGTGAAAAATCATATCGTTCAATGGCCAAAATGAGGGTGCTTGCACCGAGGCTTGCCAAGCTCAAAGAGACACTTGGTGATGACAAGCAAAAAATGGGGCAAAAAACTATGGAGCTCTATAAAAAAGAAAAGGTCAATCCGGCTTCTGGCTGTTTACCAATAATGGTACAAATACCAGTATTTATCGCCTTTTACTGGATGTTACTTGATACGGTTGAGTTACGTCAAACAGCATTCTGGTGGATGGGCGACCTTTCTAAAGAAGACCCTTACTATATCTTGCCAATCATTATGGGTGCTTCAATGTTTATACAACAAAAGCTCAACCCGCCACCACCTGACCCGATGCAAGCAAAAATCATGATGTCATTGCCTTTTGTATTTACCATTTTCTTCTTATGGTTCCCGTCAGGCTTGGTACTTTACTGGGTGTTTAATAACATTCTGTCGATTGCACAGCAATGGTCGATTAATAAGCGCCTAAACACTTAAAAAATAAAGGTACTGCGCTGTTTGTCTTTTAACGCATTCAAGTTATACTGTCTTTAGACAAAATAACTTTGTGTCTTTAATTTTTAAACATGTTATTAAATAATTTAGATGATTACCGATATTGGCGAGATGAAAAACTTGCCAATATACCAACCACACTAGACGCGTATATTGTCGAGATACAAAATCCGTTTAAGCTCACGTCTATAGAAAAAAACGAAATCCAGAGGCTTTGTCAGAAAGGTAATTTTTCGCTATTTCAAATTCAGCCTATTGAGCAATATGACAAAGCGATTATCAGTATCAATACACAACTAGGCTTAAAAGATTTTGATCAACACCTGTTTGTTAAAACGGGTGGCTTAGCACATATCACTCAAAGCGACAAAAAAGACCAGGGCGAATTCATCCCATATACCGACAAAAACCTAGGCTGGCATACGGATGGCTACTACAATGCAATAGAGCAGCGTATTCGTGCGTTTTCATTGTTCTGTGTTAAACCTGCCGTCCAAGGCGGGGTCAACGAGTGGGTTGACCCGCAAATGATTTATTTATTGTTGCGTGAAGACAACCCTGATGTTGTCAAAGCATTGATTCATCCAAAGGCCATGAGCATTCCTGAGCACAAGGTTGATGGTAAAGTTAGGCGAGCAACATCAACTGGGCCCATCTTTTTTATTGATGAATTAAGCAAGCAATTGTCTATGCGCTACACACAGCGTAAGAAAAATATTGAGTTCTTTGATTCGTTTGAGATTCAACAAGCTGTAATGTATTTAGACGCCCTGTTAAATACAACAACCGACTATCACTTCAAACACCTGATGAAAACTGGGCAAGGGATAGTGTGTAACAATATTTTACACAAGCGCAATGCTTTTACTGATGATGAAGACAATCCAAGACTACTACTAAGAGGGCGCTACTTTAACCGAATCGAATAGGGATATAATAAGCTCATGATTAGCAATCACCGACTAGCATCAGCAACACAATCTCCCTCGATTAATAATAACGATCGCCCTGATGGGGAAATTTCTCTAATCGTAATTCACAATATCTCCTTGCCACCGGGTGAATTCAACAACCCATATATTGAGCAGTTTTTTACCAACCAGCTCGATTTTAATGCACACCCCTATTTCAAAACTATTCGAGAATTACAAGTGTCTGCCCACCTGCTAATTAAGCGTGACGGCTCAATCATTCAGTTTGTTCCCTTTGATAAGCGCGCTTGGCATGCGGGCGAGTCTAGCTTTAATGGTCAAGACAACTGCAACGATTTTTCCATTGGCATCGAACTAGAAGGAACTGACAATCTTAACTATGAAGCGGTACAATACCAATCATTAAAAACAACATTAAAACAATTAAAAAACTATTATCCAGTCCAAAATATCGTTGGGCATAGTGATATCGCCCCAGGCAGAAAAACTGACCCAGGAGAGGCGTTTAATTGGGGTGAAATAAAGGATTAATTCATGAAGCTACTCAATAAATCTTACTTACGAGCCAAGCAAATTCAACTGATTATTTTTGATGTTGATGGGGTATTAACCGATGGCGGATTATATTTTTCTGATGATGGGCAAGAATTCAAACGCTTTAATTCACTTGATGGGCTAGGCATCAAGATTCTAAAAGACAATGGCGTCGAACCCGCTGTTATTACTGCTCGTACCTCTACAACGGTTGAGCATCGGATGAAAAACCTAGGCATTAAGCATTTTTACCAAGGGCAAGAGGACAAAGTAATTGCCTTCAACGACTTATTAGAAAAGCTCAATCTAAAGGCTGATCAAGTTGCTTATGTAGGGGATGATGTGATTGATTTGCCAGTGATGACTAAGGTTGGCTTACCCATTGCAGTTGCCAATGCCCACGACTTAGTTAAAGACAATGCTTGCTTGGTCACTGAAAAACGAGGTGGACATGGCGCAGTCAGAGAAGTTTGTGATTTTATTTTAAAAGCACAAAACAATTATGATTCAGCCATGAGTGTTTATTTGGTATGACCGACTTTCAAAAACTCTGCTATGACACGCTCAAACGCTACGTCCCTGCAGGATCGGTTATTACTTATGGCAATCTGGCCAAACTAATTAAACGCCCAAAGGCTTATAGAGCAGTCGGATCAGCTATGAATAAAAATCCTGACGCGCCTGAAGTGCCTTGCCATCGGGTGGTTAAATCTACTGGTGAACTGGGTGACTATGCTTTTGGTTCAAACTTAAAACAAAAACGCCTTCAAGAAGAAGGCATTAAAATCGTTAACAATAAGGTTGTCAATTTCAAAGACATCTGTCTTTAAATCTTTTTACCTCTCATCTTAGAAATCATCTGTAATTGCGCCATTGCTTCCGCCAATGCGGCTTGTGTTGTAACAACATCATGACCATTGTCTGAATTAGCCATAGCCTCTTCAGCGCGTTGCTTAGCTTCTAACGCCTTAGACTCATCTAAATCATGTGCTCGGATTGCTGTATCAGAAAAAATAGTAACTACATCAGGTTGCACTTCAACAATACCACCAGAAACATAAATAGATTCAACACCTTTTTCAGTTTCTACTCGAACTTCACCCGGCTTTAATGTCGATAACAAAGCTACATGTTTTGGATAGATGCCCAACTCACCAGTAGATGCTGGTGCAAACACACAGTTTGCTTCGCCTGAGTAAAGCGACTCAGTTGCGCTAACTACATCAACTTGAATGGTTGGCATTTATGCTTTCTCCGCAGCTTTTTCACGAACTTCATCAATAGAGCCTGTCATGTAGAATGCCTGCTCTGGAATGTCATCTAGTTCACCATCAAGAATGGCTTTAAAACCACTAATTGTGTCTTTCAAAGAAACGTACTTACCAGGTGCGCCGGTAAATACTTCTGCCACAAAAAATGGCTGGGACAAGAAACGTTGAATCTTACGTGCACGTGATACAGACTGTTTATCTTCTTCACTCAATTCATCCATACCTAGAATCGCAATAATATCTTTTAATTCTTTATAGCGCTGCAACACACCTTGAACACCACGAGCCACATTGTAGTGTTCTTCACCAACGGTGAGTGGGTCTAACTGACGAGAAGTAGAATCTAGTGGGTCTACCGCAGGGTAAATACCCAGTTCTGCTACTTGACGTGACAATACAACTGTTGCATCTAGATGAGCAAACGTTGTTGCTGGTGATGGATCTGTTAAGTCGTCCGCAGGTACGTATACCGCTTGGATTGAAGTAATTGAGCCTTTTTTAGTTGAGGTAATACGCTCTTGTAGTGCGCCCATTTCTGATGCTAGCGTTGGCTGGTAGCCTACTGCTGAAGGCATACGACCTAGTAGCGCCGATACTTCAGTACCTGCAAGCGTGTAACGATAAATGTTGTCAATAAATAATAATACATCACGGCCTTCATCACGAAAATATTCCGCCATAGTAAGGCCTGTTAAAGCAACGCGTAATCTATTTCCTGGTGGCTCATTCATTTGACCATAAACAAGAGATACCTTATCTAATACATTTGATTCTTTCATCTCATGGTAGAAATCATTACCCTCACGAGTACGCTCACCAACACCAGCAAATACTGAGTAGCCTGAGTGCTCAATCGCAATGTTACGAATAAGCTCCATCATATTAACGGTTTTACCAACGCCCGCACCACCAAACAAACCAACTTTACCACCTTTGGCGAATGGACAAACTAAGTCGATTACCTTAATACCTGTTTCTAATAATTCTGCAGCAGGAGCAAGCTCATCATACGCAGGCGCTGGACGGTGAATAGCCCAGTTTACTTCTTCACCAATGTCACCCGCATTATCAATCGGCTCGCCAAGTACATTCATAATTCGACCCAATGTTTTAGTACCTACAGGCACTTTGATTGGCTCACCCGTATCTGATACTTCTAGGCCTCGTTTTAAACCTTCAGAGCCACCCATCGCAATCGCACGAACCACGTTATCACCCAACTGCTGCTGAACTTCTAACGTCAACCCTGTTTCAGTAACCTTTAAGGCGTTATAAATATTTGGAACACTGACATCTGGAAATTCAACATCGATAACCGCGCCAATAATTTGTGTAATTTTTCCTGTACTCATTTTGCTTTTCCTTTTTGTAAACCTTAAACGGCAGCAGCACCACTAACAATCTCAGAAATTTCTTGAGTAATTGCCGCTTGTCTTGCCTTATTGTAAACTAATTCTAAATCTTTAACCATATCGCCTGCATTGTCTGTTGCACTTTTCATTGAAATCATACGTGACGACTGTTCACAAGCAATGTTTTCAACCAAACCTTGGTAAACTAAAGCTTCGATATAACGCACCAATAATGCGCTCAATGCCTCTTCAGCATCTGGCTCATAAATATAGTCCCAATGATGATCCATACCATCAACTTCACCTGCAACCATTGGCACTAATTGTGTCACCGTTGGTGTTTGGGTCATGGTATTTTCAAACTTATTATAAGCCACAGATAATTGCTGAATCTCACCTTCATCGTAAGCATCTAGCATTACTTTAACTGTGCCTAACAAATCATCAAAGTGCGGTGTATCACCTAAATCTATCAATACTGACTTAATGGCTAGGCCTGAATTCTTAAAAAATGATGTGGCTTTTTTACCGATAGTGCAAATCTCAACCTCAACACCTTTGGCTTGATAGTCAGCAACTTGTTTTAATACGCTTCTAAATAAGTTAGTATTCAAACCACCACATAGGCCTCTATCACTTGAAATAATGATAATACCAACACGCTTAAGATCGCTTCCTTCTTTCATGTACGGATGCTTAAACTCTGAGTGTGCATAGGCCAAATGTCCAATCACTTTTGATATTTTTTCAGAATAAGGGCGTGACGCCAACATTCTGTTTTGTGCTTTTTTCATCTTAGAAGCAGCGACCATTTCCATGGCCGACGTGATCTTCTGAGTACTCTTAATACTCGCGATCTGTGTTCTAATTTCCTTGCCAGCTGCCATATTATCTATTTACCAAGTGTGGTTCGCTTTAAAGTCATCAATTGCGGCTTGTAACTCTGCTACAATCTCGTCGCTATAATCGCCTGCATCATTAATTTTCTCAATTAATGGCGCTTGATTCGCGTTCATGTAAGCAATCAATGCTATTTCAAAATCAACCACTTTGTTAACGTTTATATCATCTAATGAGCCCGAGTTAGCTGCAAACAATGAAGTTGCCATTTCAGCAACTGACATTGGTGTATATTGATCTTGCTTCATTAGTTCAGTTACACGCTGACCACGATCAATTTGTGCTTTGGTTTCTGCATCAAGATCTGAGGCAAACTGCGCAAATGCCGCTAATTCACGGTACTGTGCTAAGTCAAGACGAATACCGCCGCCGAGCTTCTTAATAATATTAGTTTGTGCTGCACCACCTACTCGTGATACTGACAAGCCCGCGTTAATTGCCGGACGAATACCTGCATTAAACAAATCTGTTTCTAAGAAAATCTGACCGTCTGTAATTGAAATTACGTTAGTTGGCACGAATGCTGATACGTCACCACCTTGTGTTTCAATAATTGGTAGTGCAGTTAATGAGCCTGTTTTGCCCTTAACTTCACCATTTGTCATTTGCTCAACGTACTCTGCATTCACACGCGATGCACGCTCTAATAAACGAGAGTGTAAGTAGAAAACATCACCCGGATAGGCTTCACGCCCTGGTGGGCGCTTAAGTAATAATGACACTTCACGGTAAGCCCACGCTTGTTTTGTTAAATCATCGTAAACAATTAGTGCATCTTCACCACGGTCACGGAAATATTCCGCCATTGAACAGCCTGCATAAGGCGCAATGTATTGTAGTGATGGAGATGAAGCAGCGCTAGCGTTTACAATAATTGTATTCTCCAATGCGCCGTGCTCTTCTAATTTACGTACAACGGCTGCTACCGAAGAATCTTTCTGACCAATTGCGACATAAACACAACGAATGCCTGTGTCTTTTTGATTAATAATTGCATCAATGGCAACGGCTGTTTTACCAGTTTGACGATCACCGATGATAAGCTCACGCTGACCACGGCCAACTGGAACCATTGCATCAATTGCTTTAATACCTGTTTGAATTGGCTGGTCAACTGACTTACGTTCAATAACACCGGGTGCCATCACTTCTAATGGTCTGGTGCCTTGGACATCAATATCACCCTTGCCATCAATCGGTTTACCTAGTGGGTTAACCACACGGCCTAACATTGCCTCACCGACAGGAACCTCCATCAAACGATTGGTACACTTAACCGTATCGCCTTCAGAAATATGCAAATAATCACCTAAGATTACCGCGCCCACTGAATCTTGCTCTAAGTTTAGCGCCATGCCAAAAGTATTGTCTGTAAATTCAAGCATTTCGCCAAATTGAACATCAGCCAAACCATGAATACGAACAATGCCATCACTTACACTGATCACCGTACCTTCTGTACGTGCTTCAGCTGCGAAATCAAAGCCTTCTATTTGCTTTTTAATTAAATCACTAATCTCGCTTGCGTTTAATTGCATAACCCTTCCTCTTAATAAAATTAATTAATTAATTGACAAGCATGAACCCAGCTCATCTACTCGAGCTTTGGTCGACAAGTCAATTACTTTGTCACCTTCTTTAATCACCACACCACCGATTAAACTATCGTCTATTTCGGTGTCGATACTTACTGTTGTGTTGTATTTATCAGATAAATCGCTCACAATTTGTTTTACTTCTTTTGCGCTTAATTTATAAGCGCTAGTCACATGAAACGCTTTGGCGTCACTGCTTAAATTTGTCATTGCATCAAACAACGCTAAAATGCTTGGCAATGCGTTAACACGTCCATTATCTAACAACAAAACAACAAAGTTTATTTCATTTGTGTTTAATGCTCTGCCTAAAATAGATTTAAACAATGTTGTCATGGCTTCAGATTTGTTAGCCCTTGTCGCGCCTGGCGAAGTAATAAATGCTTGCATGGTAGCATCACCTACTAACTGAGCGCCCGCTTCTAAAACACCTTTCCAGTCTGAATGTGACTTGTTTTGCTCAGCAATGTCAAAGATTGCATTAGCATAAGGCTTGGCGATTGTTGTTAATTCCACTGATTAATCCTAGAGTGTTTGTGATAACTTGCTTAGCATGTCTTGGTGTGCTTTTGCATCCACCTCTTTAGCCAGCACCGAATTAACGCCTTGCATCACTAAGCCAGACACCTGGTCTTTTAGATCATTGCGTGCACGATTAGCTTCTTGCTCAATCTCCACTTGTGCGTGTGCCTTAATACGATCTGCTTCTTGAGAGGCAGCGTCTTTAGCATCTTCAACCATTATTGAAGCTTGTCTGCCCGCATTCGCAATGATTTCAGCCGCTTGATCTTTAGACTGATTAAGCATCTCTTGTGCTTTTTGTTGCGCTTCTCTATGCTCTGATAAGCCGCGTTCTGCTGCAATCAAACCACTTTCAATGCGCTTTTTACGCTCATCCATGGCAGCAACAATTGGTGGCCAAATAAACTTCATGCAGAACCATGTAAACATGGTGAACATGATTAACTGGCCAATCATCGTCAAATTAATATTCATAGCTTAAACCTTGTGCTTTTAAGTAAAAAGTATTTAACCGGCAACTGCAAATATGATATACATTGAGATACCTACTGCAATCATTGGTACCGCATCTACTAGGCCCATTACGATGAACATTTGTGTTCTAAGCATTGGAATAAGCTCTGGCTGACGCGCCGCACCTTCTAAAAATCTTGCACCCAAGATGCCAATACCAACTGCCGCACCCAATGCGCCTAAACCCATTAAGATCGAACCTGCTAAAAATAATGTTGCTTGTACTTCTGTCATTTCTTACTCCTTTTTTTTAAAAAATTAATGCTCGTCTTTCTGATGAGCCATATCCATATACACAATTACCAAAGTCATAAAGATAAATGCCTGTAGTAATACAATCAAAATGTGGAAGATTGCCCACGGTAGTGACAAACTCCATTGAATCCAAAACGGCAACAAAGCAATTAAGATGAAGATCATTTCACCAGCATACATATTACCAAATAAACGCAAGGCTAATGAAACTGGCTTAGCAATCAAATTCACGCCTTCTAAAAATAAATTAAATGGCAGCATCATTTTGCCAAATGGGTGGAACAAAAGCTCTCCTGCAAAACCGCCAGCGCCTTTTTCCTTAATACTATAGTAAATAATCAAAATAAATATACCGATCGACATGCCAAATGTTGCATTTGGATCTGTGGTTGGTACCACTTTAAAGAATACATGGTGAGGGTCTGCGCCAAAGAATACGCCAATCTGTTGCGCAAGATACGGCAACCAATCAACTGGTACTAAGTCCATAGTGTTCATCAATATAATCCAGATAAAAGCTGTAAGCGCCAACGGTGCAACCATTGGGTTCTTGCCGTTAAATGAGCCGCGAACATTTTCATCAATAAATTCGACAATACTTTCAATAAAGTTTTGAGCTCCAGAAGGTGTATCTGCAGTCATCTTTTTACCAATACTATAAAAGAAGAGCAAGAAAAGCGCGCCTAAAACGAATGAAACACCAAGCGTGTCTAAATGGAATGCCATAAAGCCCATGTCTTTAGCTTCTTGCGCAGTATGTGCCAACCCCCAAACACCCGTGTCTGGATTTTGACCATAAGTCAAGTTTTGCAAGTGGTGCTTAATATAATCGCCAGAAGCGATCAGTTCATTTTCTGTTGACATTACTTTTGTAAAACCTTGTCCAATAAAAATCCAATTAATCCTAAAACCAAGCTAACAATTAGAGCGTCTGTGCTTAACTTTAAAAAGAAGTGCCCCGCTAAAGTTAAACTCACCACCATTGCTATACGCATTAATACGCTAGTAACCATCATCCAAACACCTGCTTGGGCGCTAATAGTTAAATCTTCTCTTTGTTTGTTTGTATGCCGATTAACCAGCCCCGTGTTCATCAGGCTAATTAATCCTCCGTAGGCCGCAGAAAATCCCGCATCCAGTGTGGAAAAGTAAGTGATGCTCACCAATATGATAACCAATTGAACCTTTGGCAGTTTATTATCCATCACCAAAACTTCAGCATTACAAACTCACAAAAAATATAAATTATACAGTCTAGGTTCAATAAGTTGACACCGTTTTACTAAAAACTGTTTTTGGTCAGGGTCTGGTTATGTCGGTAAATAGCAGTATTTATAAATTTGAAAACACTAAGGTCACTTAATGTGGGTTTTTATGCGCTTTGTTTAATCATTTCTTCGGCGGCTTTACGTGCCTTGTCGGTAATTGTTGCACCACCCAAAATACGCGCCACCTCACTTACGCGATCATCACTGGTAAGTTGCTCAACTGTTGTTTGCGCCCCATCGTTGTGCTGGGTTTTTCTCACTCGTAAGTGCTGATGGCCAAAAGCAGCCACTTGCGCTAAATGAGTGATACAAATAATCTGATAGTGTTTACTCAACTGCTTTAATTTTTGCCCTACCACTTCGGCAACCGCACCACTAATACCCACATCAACCTCATCAAAAATCAATGTTGGTGTGTATTCACTATCGCTACTCGCCACAGATATTGCCAAAGATACGCGAGAAAGCTCACCACCAGAAGCCACTTTTTTAAGTGCTTTAAAATCACTGCCCATATTGGTCTTCACCAAGAAGACAACATTCTCATCGCCATTGTAATGCACGCCCTGCTCTTTCTTTGGCAAATCAACTTTAACCTCGCTGCCTGGCATACCTAATACTTGCATAGACTGAGTTACTGAATCCGACAGTTGTTGAGCTTTTTCCATTCTCACTTTACTTAAAATTTTGGTTTGTTTTTGATACCTCTGTGTCAAAATTTGTTTTTGTTGTTTCAAATCATCAAGCGATTCGCTGGTACCTCCAATTCTGTCCAGTTCAATAACCACCTTATCTTTAGCTCTGATTAATTCTGTAATTTGGCAATGGTGCTTGCGTGTTAAATCATGCAATTCTCCCAAACGCGCTTCTAGGTCTGCGGTTGTTTGCTCGTCGACTGACAAACTGCTCAAATAATTATTCAACTCATAAACACTTTCTTGAGCCTGTACTTGTGCACCGGAAAGCATCTGTGCTATAGGCAAGAGCTTTACATCAGTCTCTGCTACCAAGTCTAATTCATAACTTAGACTATTTAGTTGCGCGTTAATACCTGACTCCTGCTCTAGTTTATTGAGTATGTTGGAAGTTTTCTCTATTAAACTTGCAGCATTTGCGCTGGTTTTGAAATCAGACTCAATGCTGTTAAGTTCATCTTGAGTAAGCATTGCGTCTTCTAGCTCTATAAGTTGGTGTTGCAACAATGCTTGTTGCTGATGTTGTAAATCTTGATTATTGCTCAGCCCATCAATCTGACGACTGGTGTCTTTATACTCTGAAACCACCTGGTTTAACGCACTACACTCTTCAGTAATTTGTGCATAAGCATCAAGCAGCTCTCGCTGTTGGTCTGGGCGTAATAATAATTGATGTTCGTTTTGGCCGTGCATATCAATCAGCAGTTCACCCACACCTTTTATAACTGATAATGGCACATTAACGCCGTTAACAAAGGCTTTAGAACGGCCATCATTGCCAATAATACGGCGCAAAACACACTCGCCTTCATCGTCTAACGATTGATCTTGAAGATAATCTTGTATTTTTTGATGGTTTTCCACATCAAACGCAGCGCTGACTTCAGCTTTGTCTTTGCCATGACGCACCAAGGCAGAGTCTCCGCGTCCGCCGAGCACTAAATTTAGTGCTTGCAAAAGGATGGATTTTCCTGCGCCGGTTTCACCGGTTACCGTGCTCATGCCAGAATCGAACGATATGTCTAAACGCTCAACAACTGCAAGATTTTTAACCGATAGTTGGGATAACATAGCCTACGATGCGCAATACTTAGAGCTTAGCGCTCCAATGCAGCTTGGAGCGAATAATCTCAAAATAATCATAATTCTTTGGATGCAACAAATGAATAAAGCTACTATGTTGGCGAACACGAATATCTTGTCTGGAGGTAATTGACACTGAGGTTTGCCCGTCAAAACTCACCATTACCCCTTCTTCCGATTCTTTTATGCGTATCACTACCTCGCTATCGCCGGGTACTAACAACGGACGATGGCTCATGGTATGCGGACAAATCGACACCAAACCAATCGCATTTACACCTGGATGCATAATTGGGCCGCCACTTGATAACGCATAAGCCGTTGAGCCTGTAGGTGTTGTTACGATCAAGCCGTCAGCGCGTTGATTATTAACAAACTTGTCGTCAATAAATACATCGAACTCGATCATTTTTAGCGTTTCTTTTCGGTGAACAACCACGTCGTTTAAAGCCAAATGCTGGCCTAACACATTACCGGCTTGCTCAATTTGACATGACAACAAACAGCGCTCTTCTTTGGTGAAGTCGCCATTTAGCACTTCAGCAACAAGATCCAACATATTAGTAACTGAAACATCTGCTAAAAAACCAAGGCGACCTAAGTTAATACCTAAAATTGGGATGTTATTATCAACAAAAGAGCGTGCGGTGTTCAACAAAGAGCCGTCACCGCCCACCACAATAATTAAATCGGCTTGATTGGCAATTTGTTCCGATTCAAACACCACGCCCACGCCTTGTCCTTCAAGGAACACGCTAAGCTCTTCAGCCTTGCCTTCGCTGACCAGATCGTTCGGTTTGGTAATAATGCCAATGGTATTAAACATAATTAATTTCTTGCTGTTGATTAATTTAAAATAGCCCTTATATAACAAATACAAATATACATGAGTTGAACAATAAAATGACAAAAAAACAAGCACAGACTAGCACTCCTGAAAATACTGATGATGACACAGTCGAAAACGTTGTTAAGGATGCTACAGAAGACGATTTAAAAACACAATTAGAGGCGGCACAGCAATCTGCTAAAGACAATTGGGACAAAGTACTTCGCGCTCAAGCCGAAATGGAAAATCTCAAGCGTCGTAATGCTAAAGATCTTGAAAACGCACATAAATTTGCACTCGATGGCTTTGTTAAAGCGCTGCTTGAAGTCAAGGATTCACTAACAATGGGGCTTAAATCTGCCAATGAAGAAAAAGCCAGCATCAAACACATTATTGAAGGACTAGAAATGACCGACAAGGTCTTTTTGTCCACCATGGAAAAATTTGGCGTAGAGGCTATAAATCCAGAAGGAGAAATTTTTAGTCCGGAATTTCATGAGGCAGTTACAATGATACCAATGCCAGACAAAGAATCTAATTCAGTACTTGAAGTCGTACAAATTGGTTTTACCCTTAATGGTCGCTTGGTGCGTCCGGCAATGGTGGTTGTGGTTCAGTAGCGCCCTTCTTTTAAACACCTCTTCCCGAGCAAAGCAAGTAAACACTCTTTGGGAAATCTTGGATTGTAAATATCATATCTATATGATATAATTTTTGCTCGATTTTGACCTCAAAGAATTTAAAAAATATGAGGCTAAATTTTTTATTAACCATTCTTAAGGAAACATTATGAAACTAATTCTTTTAGGCGCACCAGGTGCAGGCAAAGGCACTGTTGCAAAATTACTAACCAAAATTGACGGTTCGGTTCAAATCTCTACAGGCGATATTTTACGTGGTGCAGTAGCAGCAGGTACTGAGCTAGGCAAGCAAGCACAAGCAGCAATGAAGGCGGGTGACTTGGTATCTGACGATCTAATCATGGGCATTATGGAAGAGCGTCTTAAAGAAGACGACTGTAAGTCTGGCTACTTATTGGACGGTTTTCCTCGCACCATTCCACAAGCTGAAGCATTAAAAGTATTGCTTGAAAAAATGGGTGAGAAATTAGACGCTGCTGTTGAAATCGACGTTCCTCGTGATGTGATCCTTGATCGTCTTACAACGCGTCGTACTTGTGAGGGTTGTGGCGCAATCTACAACACCAAGTCTAACCCTACTAAAGTTGAAGGCGTTTGTGACAAATGTGGCGGTGCTGCAGTTCAGCGTGAAGATGAAACTGAAGAAGCAATTAGCAACCGTTTGAACGTATACAACGACCAAACTGCACCTCTGGTTGGTTTTTACAAAACTGAAGGTTTGTTACTTTCTGTTGACGCAACTTCGTCTGACGCTGTTATTGATGCGATCAAGGCTAAGATTGGCTAAAACCCTTTAGTCTGTTTAGTAACTAAACAGACTAGTCGTAACAATCAAAAAAACCTTAAGTGTTAAAACACTTAGGGTTTTTTTCATTTAGAGACAGGTATTTATCTTAGGGGTGCTTTTATGACTTATAATAAACGTTTTATAACACTTGGTAAAGTTTAATGAAGCGTTTATTATTGCCATTATTTTTATTGTTGTTTTCTACATTTTCACAAGCAGAAAGCGACTTGTTACCTGCAGATGAAGCATTTAGCTTTAAGGCCAGTGTGGTTAATGACGAGATATTGCTCAACTGGGACATTGCACAGGGTTATTATCTTTATAAAGAAAAAATCAAAATCTCTTCGGACTTTCCCAGTCAACTGGGCACGGCAAAGTTTCCGAAAGCTAAAATTAAAGATGACGAATTTTTCGGAAAAGTTGGTATTTACCGTAATAATGTAGTTGTTGCTATTCCGGTGCTTAAGGGTGATGCCCAGTCAATTCAATTAAATGTTACTTTTCAAGGTTGTGCTGATTTGGGCGTGTGTTACCCGCCAATCACCAAATCAGTGACATTGGATATTAGTAGCATTTATACACCATCGCTAGTCGGTAGTATTCTTTCTGAAGCTAAAATTGGTGTTCAATCAATGATTGATAAGGTGACGCCAATTTCTGACGAACCTCTACCAACTGATGAAGCGTTTGCATTTTCTGTAGAAGCAACTGATGCCAACACTTTGTTAGCCACCTGGAAAACCCATCCGGAATATTACTTATATCATGACAAGTTTTCCTTTGATGTCAAAGGCGCTAAAATTGGCAATATTATTTTGCCTAAGGGAAAAACCAAAGACGATCCATTATTTGGGCAGGTGCAAATTCACAAAGGCGAGCTTAATATTGAAATACCGCTGAATAACATTCAGGCGCAACAAGTCACTTTTATTGCTAAATTCCAGGGTTGTTGGCTAGGCGGTGTTTGTTACCCGCCAATAGAAAAATCCAACACAATCACTTTACCAATTCAGGGTGGTGACACTCCCGCTAGCACCGACCCAACAACATATCAAGCAAGCAATACTCAGACTCAAAATGCAAACAATATTGAGCTCAATGAAACCGACAAAGTTGCCGCACTACTAAAACAGGATAACATTTTGTGGGTGTTGGCCAGTTTCTTTGGTTTTGGCTTATTGCTTTCGCTCACACCTTGCGTGTTCCCAATGATTCCAATTTTATCCGGTATTATTATCGGCCAAAAAGAAGAGGCGACCACTCGACAAGCATTGATTATGTCAATTGTATTTGTACTTGCAATGAGCCTAACTTATTCAATCGCTGGCGTGCTGGCGGGTTATTTTGGTGAAAATCTACAAGTGTTATTCCAAACACCATGGATATTAGCAGTCTTTAGTTTAGTTTTTGTGGCCTTAGCATTTTCAATGTTTGGTTATTATGAAATTCAACTGCCTGCTGGTATACAAGAAAAGATTGCCCATATCAGCAATAAGCAAGAAGGTGGTCGTCTTATTAGTGTGGCAATAATGGGCTCCTTATCAGCACTCATTGTTGGCCCTTGTGTGGCGCCGCCGCTGGCTGGTGCATTAATTTATATTGGTCAAACAGGCGATGCAACACTTGGCGGCCTATCTTTATTTGTGATGAGTCTCGGCATGGGTGTGCCATTATTAGCAGTAGGTGCTGGCGTGACTAAACTACCTAAAGCTGGCGGCTGGATGGATAATGTTAAACATGTCTTTGGTATTCTTATGTTGGCGGTTGCTATTTGGCTGATTGAGCGCATTGTTCCGTCTATTGCTTCATTAGCACTTTGGGCGGCAATCTTTAGTATTTCACCAATTGCCATGGGTGTATTAAACAAACTAGCTGACACGCCAAGTGCTTGGGATCGTATCTTTAAAGCAATTGGCTTGTTGGTTATGTTCTACGGTATTTTACTTTGGGGTTTGGTTGCTCGCGGTGGTGGCGATATATGTTGGCACCACTATCAGGCTGGGGCGCTTCTACTACTCAAACAGCACAAGCACAAGCTCATGTGCAGTTTAAGAAAATCAAAAGCATCGATGATCTTGACCAAGTCTTAGCGAAAGCTCAAAAAGATAATCAAGTGGTTATGCTAGATTTCTATGCAGACTGGTGTGTTTCTTGCAAGGTAATAGAGCGCATCGTATTTGGCAACAACGACGTTATAAACCGCATGAAAAATGTGATTGCTGTACAAGCTGATGTGACAAAAAATGATGCGACTGACAAAGCACTCATGGCCAAATTTAATATCATCGGCCCACCCGGAATCTTGTTTTTCAAGGCGGGTATTGAGCACCGTTCTCAACGTATTGTTGGTGAAATCAATGCCCAGGAATTTCTTGAGCACTTAAATAAGGTTAAGTAATAACTTAGTCGCTAAAAGTCGTCCAAATCTGACTAACATGCATGATGTTGGTGGTAAAATCAGCTTTATTTGAAACTTGTGGTTGGTATTATGGACATATTATTATTAAGTGGCCCAAATCTAAACATGCTTGGCACTCGCGAGCCAGATCATTATGGCGCACAAACACTTGACGATATTGTCGAGCATTTAACCCAACTAGCAACCGACGCCAAACTCAGCCTGGATCATCATCAGGATAATTCTGAAGCGGGATTGATTGATAAGATTCATGCAGCCAGTAACAACGGAACAAAATACATTATTATTAATCCAGCTGCATTTACACATACATCTGTTGCACTGCGTGATGCAATGCTAGCTGTGGGCATTAAATTCACTGAAATCCACTTGTCTAACGTTTATAAACGTGAAGACTTTCGTAAAAAATCTTATTTTTCAGATATTGCACAAGGGGTAATTTCTGGCTTTGGCGTACAAGGCTATGAATTTGCAATGAGTGCAGCAATCAAACACATTAAAGAAAAAGGGTAAAAATGGACATTCGTAAAGTAAAAAAATTAATGGAATTGTTAGAGAAGTCTGGCATGGCAGAAATTGAAATTCATGAAGGTGAAGAGTCGGTTCGCATCTCGCGCTACGGAGATGCGCCAGTGGCTGCTGCGCCTATAGCAATGCCGGCAGCTATGCCAGCTGCTATAGTAGAAAATAAGGCGCCTGTTGACCCGATCAAAGTTATTGACGGACATCCAATCACTTCACCAATGGTGGGTACTTTTTATGACTCCGGTTCACCAACTTCTGAAGCTTTTGTAAAAATCGGCCAACACGTCAATCAAGGCGACACCATTTGTATCGTTGAAGCAATGAAAATCATGAACCAAATCGAAGCCGACCAATCAGGTACAGTCACTGAAATCTTGTGCAATAATGGTGATGCCATTGAGTTTGGACAAACATTGTTTGTCATCCAATGAATAAAATCCAAAAAGTTTTAATCGCCAATCGTGGTGAAATCGCACTACGAATTTTGCGGGCCTGCAAGGATCTTGGCATCAAAACTGTTGCCGTCTATTCAACCGCAGACAAAAGCCTAAAGCATGTGCGTTTAGCAGATGAGGCCGTATGTATTGGCCCACACCCTTCTGCTGACAGTTATTTAAACATTCCAGCACTAATTGCAGCGGCAGAAGTGACTCATGCAGACGCGATTCACCCAGGCTATGGTTTCTTATCAGAAAATGCAGATTTTGCACAGCGTGTTGAAGAAAGTGGTTTTATTTTTATTGGCCCTAGGGCTGAAAATATCCGCATTATGGGTGATAAAGTAGCAGCAATTGAAGCTATGCAAAGGTCTGGTGTACCTTGTGTGCCTGGATCTGACGGCGGTTTAGGCAAAAATTCAATTGAAAATATCGAAACTGCTCGTAAGATTGGCTTTCCAATCATTATTAAAGCTTCTGGTGGTGGTGGTGGTCGCGGTATGCGCGTGGTTGATAAAGAAGAAGATTTACTTGGTTCAATTGAACTTACTAAAACCGAGGCTCAAAGCTTCTTTGGTAATCCAGAGGTGTATATGGAAAAGTTTCTCACCACGCCTCGACATGTTGAGATTCAAATACTGGCGGATGAACACGGCAATGCTGTGCACTTAGGTGAGCGCGACTGCTCGATGCAGCGTCGCCACCAAAAAGTAGTAGAGGAGGCACCAGCACCAGGCATCACACCTGAGTTACGTAATAAAATTGGCGCGGTTTGTGTTGATGCTTGTAAGGCGATTAACTACCGTGGTGCGGGAACGTTTGAGTTTTTGTTTGAAAACAATGAATTTTATTTTATTGAAATGAACACACGTGTTCAGGTGGAGCACCCTGCCACTGAAATGATTACTAGCGTTGACATTGTACGCGAACAAATCATGATTGCCGATGGACAAACGTTATCCTTCACACAAGACGATGTGGAAATTAAAGGCCATGCAATCGAATGTCGCATCAATGCAGAAGACCCTGTTACTTTTATGCCGTCACCTGGAAAAATTACTCAATACCATGTAGCTGGGGGTTTAGGTGTGCGTGTTGACTCACACATCTATAATGGCTATACCGTGCCACCACACTATGACTCGATGATTGGCAAGCTAATTACTTTTGCCGATACACGCATCGGCGCCATTATCAAAATGCAAAATGCATTAGACGAAATGGTGATTGATGGTATTAAAACCAACATTCCATTGCAGGCTCGCATCATGGGAGATAAAACATTCCGAAAAGGCGGCATGAACATTCACTACCTTGAAAAAATGCTAGGGGATTGCACTAATGATTAAGGCCGGCATTATTGGTGGCACGGGCTATACTGGTGTTGAGTTGCTTCGTTTGTTACACAACCACCCTAAAGTGAACGTGGTGGCGATTAGCTCGCGCTCGCTCAACGGCAAGCGTGTTGACAGCATTTTCCCATCGTTGGCCGGTCAGTCCGATTTAATATTCTCATTGCCGAGCGACGAGACTCTAAATACCTGCGACATTATTTTCTTTGCTACACCTCACGGTGTTGCTATGAAAGGTGCGGGCGCTTTTATTGAAAAAGGCATTAAAGTCATTGACTTGGGTGCCGACTTTAGGATTACCGACAGTGATGAATGGTCAAAATGGTATGGTCTAGAACACACTCAGCCATCATTACTCAAGTCCGCAATTTATGGATTGCCCGAAACCAACCGTAAAAAAATTAAAGATGCCATGCTGATTGCCAATCCGGGCTGCTATCCAACAGCTATTCAACTGGCACTAAAACCATTAATTGACAATCAGTTAATTGACCTATCAAACATTGTTGCTGATTGCAAATCAGGCGTGAGTGGTGCTGGTCGTACAGCCAATCAAGCCATGTTACTTTGTGAAACTAGCGAAAGTCTCAAACCATATGGCGTTGGTGGCCACCGCCATTTGCCTGAAATAAAACAAGAGCTTGCATTGTTAGCAGGGAAAGAAGTTAAGCTAGTCTTTGTACCGCACTTAGTGCCAATGATTCGCGGTATGCAGGCAACCATTTATGTTGATTTACTAGATGCAGACACTGATGTAATGCCGTTTTTTGTACACGCCTATTCAGATGAGCAATTTGTTACAATACTGGCTGATGGTATTTACCCTGAAACACGCAGCGTTAAGTCGTCTAATTTTTGTCAGATTTCTGTTCAAAAAATACCGAATAGTAATAAACTGGTGATTATGTCGGTGATTGATAACTTAGTGAAAGGCGCGTCTGGACAAGCAATACAAAACATGAACATCATGTTTAATATGGACGAAGGGTTAGGCTTAGAACAAATCGGCTTATTGCCTTAACTTTAAGCCCCTAAAGGAGATAAATATGGATACAGCACAAGTTCTGGAAAATGCGGACATTATATTTAGCGATTCTGCTGCAAAGAAAGTCGCTGACTTAATTAAAGAAGAGAAAAACGAGGCGCTTAAGCTTCGTGTTTATATTACTGGCGGTGGCTGTTCAGGCTTTTCTTATGGCTTTACCTTTGACGAAAATTACAAAGAAGGTGACAGTTCAGTTGATAACGATGGCGTACGTTTAGTGGTTGATCCAATGAGCTATCAGTATCTAACTGGCTCAACAGTTGATTATCTTGAAGACTTGCAAGGCTCGCGTTTTATTATTCACAATCCAAATGCCAAAACCACCTGTGGTTGTGGTTCTTCTTTTTCGGTATAAATTATGACTGAATACAGTCCGGGTTTGGCTGGCGTTCCAGCAACAGAATCTTCTGTTTCCTCGATTGATGGGAAAAATGGCATCTTGGCATATCGTGGCTATTCCATTGAAGAGCTAGTTGAATACTCCTCTTTTGAAGAGGCTTCGATGCTGCTATTACATGGTGAATTACCAAACCAGCAAGAACTTGAAGAGTTCCAGCGTTTATTGCAAAGTCATTACCGGGTAAAGTCCAACATTCGCACCATGATGTGGTCACTACCGCCAAATGGCCACCCAATGAATGTATTACAGATGGCAATTGCATCAATGGCAACCTTCTATCCAGAGGCCAAAGCGGCAACACCAGATTCTACAGTCACCCAAAATGCACTGATTCATATTCTTTCTACAACTGCAACGCTGGTCTCTATGTGGGAAAATATACGTAACGGTTATGATCCGGTACCGCCTGATCCAAGCATGGGTTATGCGCAAAATTTCCTGCACATGTTATGTGTCAAGGATCCAAGCGATGAAGCTGTAAAGTTATTTGATGCGTGCTTAATTTTGCATGCCGAACACACTATTAACGCATCAACTTTTTCAGCCATGGTAACCGCCTCAACACTCACCAACCCTTTTGCCGCCATGTCAGCTGCAGTCGGCACCTTAGCAGGCCCGCTTCACGGCGGTGCTAACGAAGACGTGCTTCACATGCTAGACGAAATTGGCGATGCCAAAAATGCACGCGCCTATATCGAAAACCGCCTAAAAAACAAGCAAGTTATTTGGGGCATGGGGCATCGAGAATATAGCGTGAAAGACCCTCGCGCAACTATCTTACAAAAAATGATCGAAAAATACATCAACAAAACTGGTGTCGCTTTATCAAAACGTTTTGAAACTGCATTAGAGGTTGAGCGCATCTGTGAAGAACTCCTGTCTGACAAAGGCGTGTACCCAAATGTTGATTTCTATTCTGGCATTTTATATGCTGAAATTTTAAAACTGCCAACCGACCAATTCACCCCTATTTTTGCGGTAGCGCGTTCTGCTGGCTGGCTGGCACACTGGAGAGAGCAGGTGAGCCATAATCGTATTTTCAGGCCAACGCAAATTTATATAGGCGCTGATTTCAGAAAATACCCAAACAAATAATTAGAATCAATCATGGATAAAACCACACATTTTGGCTTTAAAGACGTTGTGACCGATGACAAACAAAGCCTAGTTAGGGGTGTTTTCGATTCAGTAGCCAGTAAATACGACCTAATGAACGATGTACTGTCTTTTGGTGCACACCGTTTATGGAAACGTTATACGATCGCTTCAAGCAATGTTAAAGTGGGCGACAAAGTACTAGACCTTGCTGGTGGCACAGGAGACTTAGCCATTAAGTTTAGAAAAAAAGTCGGCGATAGCGGACAAGTTATTCTTAGCGATATTAATGCTGCAATGCTAGGCGAAGGAAGAAAAAACCTAATTAATAATGGTGTTTTTGGCGTAGAGTTTATCCAGCTAAACGCTCAAAACATTCCTTTTGCAGATAACACCTTTGACTGTGTCAGTATTGCCTTTGGATTACGAAATATTACCGATAAAGACCAGGCGCTTGCAGAAATGCACCGTATCTTAAAGCCTGGTGGTTGCTTATTAATCTTAGAATTTTCAAAAACTGATTCTGAGCTTTTGAAAAAGTTTTACGACTTTTATTCTTTTAGTGTTATGCCAAAACTCGGCGGTATTATTGCCAATGACGAAGACTCTTATCAATACCTGGCCGAATCAATTCGAAAACACCCTGACCAAGAAACCCTAAAAACCATGGTGCTTGATGCGGGTTTTAGTTTTTGTGAGTATCACAACCTTTCAGGTGGTATTGTCGCTTTACACAAAGGCATTAAAGTTTAAGCCTCATGCAACACTTTGTGCTTGAACAAGCTTTAAACTATTTGATAGATCAAGGGGGTGTTAACCTGGGCGCACTGAATGGTAAAGTATTGCACTTTGCACTCGAGGATTTAGCACTAGACGTTAATTTTATTTGTACCAACAATCGCATTTTTGTCACCACAGATGCAACAACAGCTATCGATGTCGACATTAAGCTCAAGTCCAGTGTTTTTCTGGCCTTGCTCCAGGGCGAGGACTTAACCGAACTACTCAGACAAGATAAAATCATTATTCATGGCGATGTTAAAACAGCACAACTATTGGTCGACTTATTGCAACAAATCGATATTGATCTTGAAGAGGTGTTATCCAAATATATCGGTGATATCTTTGCTCACCAAGCTGGCAAACTGGGAAAAACCTTTAAAAAATCTAAAAATTCAATAGAGGCCCTAAAAGATGAGCTCACTACCTTATTGGTGGCGCCTTCAAAATCTAACCTGTTTAAAGATAAAGGGATTTAATTAAATGAGTAGTCTGGTTCGATTTGTCGAAATTTCACGCATTTTAATGCGCTACCGTCTAGACAGCTTAGTGTTATCCACACCACTTCTCAAAGGTTTTAAGCCACTTCTATATTTAATTCCTTGGCATTATTTTCCAGTTAAGAAGTTTACGCGCGGTGAGCGTATTCGTCTAGCGCTCGAAGAACTGGGCCCTATTTTTATCAAATTTGGGCAAACTTTGTCCACGCGCCGAGACTTGTTGCCAGACGATATTGGTGACGAGCTGGCTAAATTGCAAGACAGCTGCCCAGCATTTGATTCAACTGAAGCCAAACACGCCATTGAAAAGTCACTAGGCAATAGTACTGACAAGCTCTTTCGGTCGTTTGACCAACAACCATTGGCCTCTGCCTCTATTGCACAAGTGCACACCGCCATTACTCATGAGGGGGATGCGGTGGTGATTAAGGTTGTGCGCCCTGATATTGATCAAATCATTAAACGCGATATTGCCTTGATGTACGCCTTGGCAAAACTAATTGGCAAACACCCAATTAGCAAGAAGGTGCGCCCAACTGAGATTGTGGCAGAATTTGAAAGCATTATCCTGAATGAACTCAATATGCTCAATGAGGCTGAAAACGCTTCAAAGCTACGAGAAAACTTTAAAAACTCTAATTTACTTTACGTACCAAAAGTGCATTGGGATTTATGCAGTAAAAACGTTTTAACCACTGAGCGCATTTATGGCACACCAGTAGGCAATATTGCACAACTCAAAGCCGACGGGGTCAACCTTAAAAAATTAGCAGAAGATGGGGTGATTATCTTCTTCACCCAGGTGTTTAAACACAACTTCTTTCATGCAGATATGCACCCTGGTAATATTTTTGTTGGTCCAGATGACAACTATATTGGTGTTGATTTTGGCATCATGGGCACACTTACAGAAGCCGATAAAGATTTCATTGCCGATATTTTTCTGGCTTTTTTTAATCAAGATTATCACGCTGTTGCTCGTACTTATATCGAGTCTGGTTGGGCAAGTGCAAGCACTGATGTTGTGGCCTTTGAACAAGCTATCGGCAGAATTTGCGAGCCAATGTTCAAAAAACCATTGGGCGAAATTTCTTTTGGCCAGGTGCTGCTTGAGCTGATTCAAGAAGCCAAAAATTTTGACATCACTATTCAGCCACAACTGTTATTATTAGACAAGACATTATTAAACATTGAAGGGCTGGGTAGACAACTCTACCCTAAGCTTGATTTATGGGCAACCGCCAAGCCTTTTTTAGAGGATTTGGTCAAAGAGAAATATAGCATGAAAAATACATTTGAAAAACTCAAAAAACAAGCGCCTGAACTACTAAAAGAAATCCCTGAATTGCCGAGATTGGTCGTCAGTGCGTTAAAACAAATGGATCAAATTAAGAATGTGGGCAGCCTGTATAGCAAACAAACAGACGCCATTGTTGATCAACTAAAAGACAATGCCAACAAACAAACATCTGCCATTTTTGCTGGTGCTTTAATTATTCTTTCGGGTGTTTTGGCCACCAATGCTCTGTGGTTGCCCAGTGGCATTAGCGTTATGGCTGGTCTGGTGTTCTGGCTCAAGTCTAGATAATATTTTCTTTAGTCCTGTTTTCGGGTAAAATTATCACCTCGATATGTTTGGTCGCAAGGCATATTGTTTATACAGCACTCAATTGGTGGGTGTTTTTTTATTTTTTGGAGAGTCAAAATGAGCATAACAATTAATGCAACAGTAAGAAATGACCAGGGCAAAGGTGCGAGCCGCCGCCTGCGTCGCGAAGAAAAAGTACCTGGTATCGTTTACGGTGCAGGCAAAGAGCCTAGTGCAATTTCACTAAACATACATGAGATCACGCATCTACTAGAAAACGAAGTATCCTTTACTTCCGTTATAGATTTAGCGATTGATAAAAAAATTGAGCCTGTCATTATTAAAGACTTGCAGCGTCACCCAGCTAAAAAAACGATTTCTCACATCGACCTATTACGTATTAACATGAAACAAGCTATTGTCACCAATATTCCACTTAACTTTCTTGGTGAAAAAGACAATGAGGCCATGCGTCTTGGCGCCATCCTTAATCAATTTATTACCAGCGTTGAAGTTTCTTGTCTACCAGCAGACATGCCAAATGGTATCGAAGTTAATATCAGCGACCTTGCTATTGGCGACCATATCAGTTTAACTGGTCTGAATATGCCTGAAGGCGTTACCATTACTGCCCTCACACATGGTGATATCGAAGCACACGACCAAAGTGTTGTTGCCGTTCAGGAGCCGAAACTTATGGCTGAAGAAGTCGAAGAGGATATTGTTGATGAAGGTGATGAAGGTGATGAAGGTGATGAAACGGCTGAAGACGATTCAGTTGAAAAGTCTTAATTTGAACCAGTAGACCGCTGTGGCGATTAAACTGATTGTTGGCTTGGGCAACCCAGGCAAGGACTATCAGTCTCATCGCCACAATGTTGGCTTTTGGTTTTGTGGTGCGCTTGCGCATTTATATTCAGCCACTTTCAAAAAAGAAACCAAGTTTTTGGGCGAAGTGACGCAGGTTAATATTGCAGGATTGAACCTACGCTTACTAAAGCCAAATACTTATATGAATCGTTCAGGCCAATCTATTCAAAGCGTTGCCAAATTCTATCAAATTAACACTGATGAAATTTTAGTTGTGCACGATGATTTAGACCTTAATCCGGGCACGGCTAGAATTAAGTTTGGTGGTGGGCACGGCGGACACAACGGCCTCAGAGATACCATTAGTGCGCTTGGCAATAAGGATTTTTATCGATTAAGAATTGGCATTGGTCACCCAGGTGACAAATCTAGGGTAGCTGATTTTGTATTGCATGCGCCTAACAAGTCAGAAATTGAACCGATTCAAAATACGCTGGTTAATTCACTCAACGTCATTGAACAAGTCGTTAAGGGTGAGATTGAGCCCGCCATGAAAACACTACATACACAGGAGTAAAAAATGGGATTTAAATGTGGCATTGTCGGCCTGCCCAATGTTGGAAAATCAACACTCTTTAATGCGCTCACTCAAGCAGGCATTGAGTCGGCCAACTATCCATTTTGCACCATTGAGCCTAACGTTGGTATTGTGCCTATTAACGATAAGCGTCTAGAACAGCTGTCTGACATTGTTAATCCGAAAAAGATCCTGTCCACCACCATGGAATTTGTTGATATTGCCGGTTTGGTTGAGGGCGCCTCAAAAGGCGAGGGGCTGGGTAATCAATTTTTAACCAACATTCGTGAAACTGATGCCATTGTACATGTGGTTCGTTGTTTTGAAAACGAAGACATTGTGCACGTTGCCGGAAAAGTATCACCCCTAGACGATATTGAAATCATCAACACTGAGCTTGTGTTAGCTGATTTAACTGCGGTTGAAAAGCTTTATCAAAAAGCCATTAAAAACACCAAGTCTGGCCAAAAAGACGGCTTACCGCTTAAGGCCTTATTAGAAAAAATATTACCAACGCTTGAGGCGGGTGAAGGCGCAAGAACCTTGTCTTACGACGATGAAGAGCTTAAACTACTTAAAGGCTTTCAGTTATTAACCATCAAGCCTGTACTTTACGTAGCCAATGTCAGCGAAGAGGGTTTTAATAATAACCCGCATCTTGATGTTGTTGCCAAATTTGTTGAATCTGAAGGCGCACAGGTTGTGGCAATTTGTGCCGATATTGAGGCTGAAATCTCTGAACTTGACCTTGAAGAAAAACAAGAGTTCTTGTCAGAGATGGGCCAAACTGAGTCTGGCCTTGATCGCTTAATTAAATCTGGCTATGCATTACTAGGTTTGCAGACTTACTTTACCGCGGGTGTTCAAGAAGTTCGTGCTTGGACCATCAACGTTGGCGACAGTGCGCCGCAAGCAGCAGGTAAAATTCATGGTGATTTTGAAAAGGGTTTTATTCGAGCCGAAACCATTGCCTTTGACGATTTTATCAAGTATGGCGGCGAGAAAGGCGCCAAAGAGGCTGGAAAATTACGCTCAGAAGGCAGGGAATACATTGTCCAAGACGGCGATGTGGTACACTTCTTGTTTAACGTTTAACACTTAATAAATTTAGATTAAATGATCTCTAAAAAACAAACAAAATTATTAATTATTCTTGATGGCTGGGGTCATTCCGACATTGTAGAAAACAATGCAATTGCCCAAGCAGAAACCCCTATATGGGACAAGTTTAACGAACAGTTTCCACATTCTCTAATTAGCACCAGCGGCAAGAAGGTTGGATTGCCCGGTGAGCAAATGGGCAACTCGGAAGTGGGCCACTTAAACCTGGGTGCTGGGCGTATCGTCAAACAAGACTTTACCCGTATCCACAACGAAATCGCAAATGGTGACTTCTTTAGAAACTCAATCATAAGAAATTCACTTGAATACGCCAACGACAATAATAAAGCTGTTCATATCATGGGGTTACTCTCTGATGGCGGCGTTCACTCGCATGAAGAGCAGCTTCATGCAATGCTAGAGATGACCAAAAAACAAGGCTGCAAAGAAGTATATCTACACATCTTTGTTGATGGCAGAGATTGTGCACAAAAGAGCGCAAAAAAATACATTCAAAAACTAGAAGATAAAATTAGTGAGCTGGCGGTTGGCGAAATTGCCAGTGTCATTGGCCGTTATTTCTCAATGGACCGTGATAATCGTTGGGCGCGTGTACGTTGTGCCTATGAATTAATTGCCAAAGGTAAGGGCAAGTTTTTGGCTAAATCTGCCATTGATGCTATTGATATGGCTTACGAGCGTGGCGAAACTGATGAATTTGTTCAGTCCACAGTAATTAAAGCACCAACCAAGATTAAAAAGGGCGATGTACTCATTTTTATGAACTATCGTGCCGATCGTGCCAGGCAAATTACGCAAGCATTTTTTGATGAGAATTTCCAGGGTTTTTCACGTGGAACATTCGTCCCAACACAATTTATTTGTCTGACAGAGTACAAAAAAGATTTTAATCTGCCTGTGGCTTACCCTTCTGCTAAGCTCAACAATGTTTTAGGCAAATACCTGTCCAACCTGGGCATGACACAACTCAGAATTGCCGAAACCGAAAAATACGCTCACGTGACTTTTTTCCTGAATGGTGGGGTTGAGCGCCCTTTTTACGGAGAAGACCGAGTTCTGATTCCATCACCCGATGTTGCCACATACGACCTGAAGCCAGAAATGAGTGCTTTTGAACTCACAGATGAGCTAGTTGAACATATTGAAAGTCAAAAATATGACCTGATTATTTGCAACTTCGCCAACACTGATATGGTCGGCCATTCTGGCATATTAAGTGCAGCCATTAAATCAGTAGAGGCTGTGGATGCTTGTTTGGGTATTGTTTATCAAGCGATGCGTGAAATTGGTGGTGAAATGCTAATCACCGCCGACCACGGCAATGTGGAACAAATGGTCAACCCTGAAACAGGTGAAGTGCATACTGCACACACCAATAACTTAGTGCCATTGTTATTTGTTAGTGATCGCAGCGCTAACATTGCCGAACCTGGCACAGGATCGTTATCTGACATTGCACCAACACTTTTAGCAATAATGTCTATCGAACAGCCCAGTGAAATGACTGGAGCCAGCTTATTAACATTTAACCAATAACCTTTATATAATTGAATTTAAAAATAGGAGACAAAAATGAAACAATCTAATTTTATCGCGCCTTCAATCTTGGCTGCTGACTTTGCCAGACTAGGCGAAGAAGTTGATAACGTATTACGTGATGGAGCAGACATCGTACACTTTGATGTAATGGACAACCATTATGTGCCCAATTTAACCATTGGTCCGTTGGTTTGTGAGGCCTTGAGAAACCATGGCGTTACCGCGCCGATCGATGTACACCTAATGGTCAAACCTGTTGATAGAATTATTCCTGATTTTGTTTCGGCTGGAGCCTCTTACATCACCTTTCATCCAGAAGCTTCTGAGCACATCGATAGAACCCTTGGCATGATCCAAGAAAGTGGCTGTAAAGCAGGTCTTGTGTTTAACCCAGCAACGCCCTTACATGTGCTAGACAATGTGATGGACAAGCTAGATATGATTTTACTTATGTCGGTTAACCCCGGTTTTGGTGGTCAGTCTTTTATTCCACACACACTAGAAAAATGTCGCCAAGTACGCAAACTTATTGACGCAAGTGGTAGGGATATTCGTTTAGAGATTGATGGTGGCGTTAAGATTGACAACATTCGTGAAGTTGCCGAAGCTGGTGCCGATACCTTTGTTTCAGGCTCTGCAATTTTTAACACAGATGACTACAAAGCAACCATTGATGCAATGCGTGCAGAACTCGCTAAAGCATAACAATTACTCGCGTAAGCGCTTGTTGCAATAGCATTGCTTCGGTATAATAACGCGTTTTACGATTTTTAGTTAAAAAATCAAAAAAGTTGAGTTGGGCGTCCAGTTTAGACAATGGACGCCCAGCTTATTTTAATGTATCACACAGCTTGGCATATTAGTCAGGGTGCTCTTTTGCAAAATAAAGGGTTGGCTAGTAGGAGCTGTGGAAGAAAGAGGTCAGTAATAGCTGGCATTCTTTATTAACCCCGGAGAAAATATTATGGCAAAAACGTCCATGAAAAAAATGTTAGAGGCTGGTGTACACTTTGGTCACCGTAGCCGTTTTTGGCACCCAAAAATGGAGCGCTATATTTATGGCACTCGTAACGGTGTTCATATCATCAACTTAGAAAAAACACTGCCAATGTTTAACGATGTGCTTAATTTTGCATCAAAAACTGCCGCTGCAGGTGGTTCAATTTTATTTGTTGGTACAAAAAGAGCGGCGAGCGATATTATTAAAGAAGAAGCAATTCGCTGTGGCATGCCGTACGTTAACCACCGCTGGTTAGGTGGCATGATGACTAACTATAAAACCATTAAAGCCTCAATCAAGCGTTTAAAAGATTTAGAGTTCTTGGCGGAAGAAAACTTTGCTCAGTTTGGCAAAAAAGAAGCGCTAATGATGACTCGTGAAATGAACAAGTTAGAGCGTAGCTTAGGCGGTATTAAAGATTTGGGCGGTATTCCTGATGTAGTCTTTGTGATTGATATCGGCCATGAAAAAAATGCTGTCAAAGAAGCGCAAAAACTTAAATTACAGCTTATTGGTATTGTTGACTCTAATCACAACCCTGAAGGCATTGATTATGTGATCCCAGGTAACGATGATTCAATTAGAGCCATTGGTTTTTACGCAAGAGAAATCGCTAACGCCATACTAGAAGCAAAAGCGGCAACGCCAACACAAGCAAAGGCACCTGCTAAAAAATCCAAAGTTAAGACTGAAGCCGTTGAAGCTAAAGAATCTCCTGTTAAAAAAGCCGTTGAAGAAGAAAAACTTGGAAAAACAGCGCTTAATGCAATGAAAAAAGCCGATTTAGGCGCTTACGCTGAAAAGCAAGGTGTTGAAGTTAATGCTAGCGATACAAAGGCTCAAATGATTGAGAAGCTCGCATAAATCAAAACTAATTAATGCCCACAATTGTGTGTCAATATACAAAAGTGGTGTTGTACAAATAGGGGATTATTATGGCAATAACGGCCGCATCAGTTAAAGAATTAAGAGAAAGAACAGGCGCAGGCATGATGGACTGCAAAAAAGCCTTAACAGAAACCAATGGCGACATGGAGGAAGCAATCGACTTGATGCGTACCTCAGGCGCTGCAAAAGCAGCAAAAAAATCAGGTCGTGTCGCTGCTGAAGGGCTGGTAGTTATTAATACCAGTAATGATAAAAAAACCGCAACCATCTTAGAGGTCAACTCTGAAACAGATTTCGTCACCAAAGGTGATGCATTTATCAGTTTTGTTGAAGCTTTAGGCGCACTAGCACTCAAAACAACCCCTGCCAATATTGAAGAATTTTTAACACAAAATCTCGACAATGGCAATTCACTTGAAAAATCACGTGAAGACATTGTTGCAAAAGTTGGTGAAAACGTAGCTATCAGGCGTGTACAAACCATCACTGTTGATAATGGCGTTATCGGAGCTTACAAGCATGGTGAGCGTATTGCGGTCCTGGTCGTACTTAAGGGTGGTGACGAAGCACTGGCCAAAGACATTGCAATGCACATCGCTGCAACACGCCCTGAGTGTGTAACTGAAGATCAGCTAGATGCTGCTCTACTGGAAAGAGAAAAGGCAATTTTTGTTGAGCAGGCGCGGGAATCTGGCAAGCCAGATAACATCATTGAAAAAATGATTGGCGGACGCATGAAGAAGTTTGTTAATGATGTCACTCTTTACGGACAAGCATTCGTTAAGGACCCTGACACAACGGTTGGTGCACTTGCGAGAGCAAACAATGCAGAAGTTATCTCTTTTATCCGATACGAGGTTGGTGAAGGTATCGAGAAAAAAGAAGAAAACTTTGCAGATGAAGTTGCAGCCCAAATAAAGGGTTAATGCTTCGCACTAAGTTACTAAAAAGGCGTCTTTGGCGTCTTTTTTATTACCTTAAATAATACGTAACTCTTCATCTAAACATTGGCTGGTGTTACATGCTTACACGATTAATTCTTGATGATATCGTCCCTTTATCAATCGCTCTAATTGTGCTAACTGCTCATCACTCATCAAGCTTGGGTGTCTGGTTATGCGCAATTAATGATCAACCCCAGAATCCAATAACAACTCTAAAGATTGCCAAATTTTTTCTGCTGACTTCGGTGCTTGGGTCACAAGGTTATAATACAAAGGCAAGTGTTTGATGTCAAAAACCCACCCAACCAACCAACTCCAGGCACTGCTTCAATCGTTGTAGGTATGCAGCAAACCAATCTTAAATCCAAGCGCTTTAACCTGTGCCATCGCTTGAAACAACCCGCCTTGTAAACAGGGTTCTCCGCCACTAAACACAACTGCGTCCAGCAAACCTTGTCTAGCTTTAACAAAATCAAGCACTTTATACCAGGCAAACTATTCAAGCTGTGTCATGATCTTTAAGCCCACTACTTCCTCTCCAATATCGGCAGTTACACAAACTACCAGCAACTGGCGCAGACTCAATACAAACATGGGTTTGATTTAACTTAATCTTGATCAATGACTCTCGTCTTCGTAAAATATAGACTAATATTTTTTATGATTAATGAGCGTCATGCAATTTACCAAACAAACCCCTATAATGGAATCGCCTTTTGCCTTAAAAAATGAGGATTTGTATTAACACTGGAAGGATAAAAATCATTTGCTTATCCTACAAGGGTCTCCCGAACTATTAATAGAGGTTAAAGACCTCAAGCATCTCAGTAAAAGCAAGTATAGCGCTTTATTAGCCCTAACTCAAAAAAATCAATATGGCCATTTACATCAGTTGCTATCAATGCATGAATAAACTCTGTATTTTTATTGTACGAAAAAAAACCACCCTCTCAGGTGGTTTTTAGCTTGGTTTGTTAGAGGCTTAAGCTAGGCTTAGATCACTAACAATGCTAGCAAGGTTAAGTAATAAATTACTTAGCTACTTCAGTTGAAGTTGCAATACCTGTAGCTTGTGCGTCTGCATAACCTTTAGCGTAAGCATCAGCTTGTGCCTTAGCAAATGCATCAGCTTGACCTTTAGCGTATGCATCAGCAGTACCTTTAGCGTTAGCATCAGCAACACCAGTAGCTTTACCGTCAGCAGCGCCAGAAGCGTTAGTGTCTGTAGAGTTCTTAGTGTCAAATTTTAAACCGAAGTCAGTGTTGTTTAACCACTTGTTGCCACCCTGGAAAGGACCCCAGTTTTGAGCGCCATTAAAAGGACCCATGTTAGAACCACCGTTGAATGGACCCATGATAGAACCTGAGCCGAAAGGGCCCCAGTTGTTAGAACCGTTAAAAGGACCGAAGTCGTTAGAACCGTTGTTACCAAAGAAACCAGCTGAAGCTGATGTAGCAGCTACTAAAGTAGCGATAGCGATAATTTTTTTCATGTTAATCTCCTAGATTAATTATATTTTTTTACTTAACACCAACATTATTGAGGCATTTTAAGTTTTACAAGCACCAGACTTATTTGCTCTGATGGGATGCATTATACAGTAAGAATATTAGAAGTCAATAATATTATAATATATTTAATAATAATTAAAATAAAAACATTATAGAGCCTGCCAATAAAGGAAACAATGATTAAAAAAATATTAAATTATCAACGATAATGCCTGAAATATCATAAAAAATTAGACCAAAATCGATAGATTCTATTTAATTTTATGGATTGTATTGGGGGAGCTAAATAAGGTTTTTAGCTGGATAATGGTTAAAATGTTAGAAGGATAGAGAGATTAAATAACCCCAATAGAAAATTTAGGTTATTTTTAAAATGGCAATATATTCTTATATAGGTATTTTAATTTGTAGAAGGTAAAAAAAAGAGCGCCTATGCGCTCTTTTTTATATATCGCTAGATAAGCTTACTTGCTAGAAGTAATGTCTTTCGCCTTGCCATCTGCATAGCCTTTAGCGTAAGCATCAGCTTGACCTTTAGAGTAACCATCGGCTTGACCTTTGGCGTAACCATCGGCTTGGCCTTTAGCAAAAGCATCGGCAGTACCTTTAGCGTAACCATCAGCTTGGCCTTTAGCAAAAGCATCGGCAGCACCTTTAGCGTTAGCATCTGCAACACCAGAAGCGTTACCATCAGCAGCGCCAGAAGCGTTAGTGTCAGTTGTGTTCTTAGTATCGAATTTTAAACCTAAGTCAGTGTTGTTCATCCAATTGTTGCCACTCTGGAAAGGACCCATGTTAGAACCACCGTTGAATGGACCCATGTTGTTGCCACCTGACATTGGACCCCCGTTGTTGCCCCCTGCCCTTGTACCCGCGGTATTGCCCCGGGCGTATGGCCGCAAGTTGTTGCC
>JAUWPG010000038.1 GCA_030611725.1 Gammaproteobacteria bacterium | reverse complement strand
TACCGATTGATATCTTGTCTACTGGCCCAGACCGTGACGAAACCTTAATTCTTAACCACCCATTTGACGAATAAATTATGAACGATCCCCACCAAAAGAGAGAATCAGAAAAATACGATAACCCTATCCCGTCAAGAGAATATATTCTTGAATTTATTAAAGAAAAATCTTTAACAAAATTTGACCTGTACGATTTATTAAAAGTTGACGGCAAACAAAAAAAACCATTAACACATCGACTAAAAGCCATGGTTCGTGATCAGCAACTTAGCTGTGATCGAGAGGGTGTATTTAGTATTTTTAGCGGCAAAAGTGGAATAATGATAGGCACAGTAATTGCCAACCCTAAAGGTTTTGGCTTTATTGCACTAGATGAAGGTGGTAAGGATTTACGCCTTTCATCAAAGCAAATGCAGCTGGTCTTTCATGGTGATCGCGTTAAGGCTCGCCTACTAAATCAGCGCGGTGATGCACAAATTGTTAAAGTTATTGAAAGCATTAAAACCGTGGTTGGTCGCTTACATCTGGACCAAGATAGTGCTTACGTGGTAGTAGATGATAAACGCATTCGTCACAATATTAGCATTCCTGAGGTGAGTCAAGACAACACCGATGAGCAAATCGTCATTGTTGAGATTGTAAAATCTCCAACATTAGAAAGCCTAGCGGTTGGTAAGATTACTAAAATTTTAGGCAGTTACATGGATGAAGGTGTAGAAACCGATTCTGCACTTTATCGTAACGGCATTCCTGTTGATTTTTCAAAAGCAGCATTAGCTCAAACAGCTGAATTGCCAACCACAGTAACCGATGAAGATAAAAAAGGCCGTATTGATATTACTGATATGAAATTAGTAACTATCGATGGCGAAGACTCACGTGACTTTGATGATGCCGTATTTGCTGAACCAACCAACAATGGCTGGAAGCTTGTTGTAGCGATCGCTGATGTTTCACATTATGTGAAGGAAGGTTCAGATCTAGATAATGATGCGATTGATCGCGGTAATTCAGTATATTTCCCGCGTCGTGTGGTACCTATGCTACCTGAGGCTTTATCAAATGGACTTTGTTCAATCAATCCTGATGTTGAGCGCTTATGCATGACTTGTGAGATGAACATCGACAAGGCTGGCAATCTACTTGATTATAAATTCTACCCAGCTGTTATGTTATCCCATGCGCGCCTAACTTATACCAAAGTTAGTCAAATCTTAGAGCATCATGATCAAGCATTAACTAGTGAATACGCGTCGGTGTTAGGCAATCTAAACACCTTGTACGATTTATATAAAGTACTTAAAGCAGCAAGAACCAAGCGTGGGGTGATGGACTTTGATCGTATTGAGTCACAAATCTTATTTAATGATAAAGGTAAGATCGATAATATTGTTGCTCGTTCTCGCAATGACGCTCACAAATTAATTGAAGAATGTATGCTTATGGCTAATCAAGCCACAGCTAAGTTCTTAGCGCATAATGATGAAGACTTTCTTTACCGAATTCACCCTAAACCAACGGCTGAAAAAGTTGAGGTTACTCGCCAGTTCCTAAAAGCGGTAGGTTTGACGCTTGAGGGTGGTGTACAGCCAGAATCGAAACATTTCGCCAAAGTATTAGTAGATGCTAAAGGCCGTGATGATGAAAATATCATTAAAACTGTTGTACTTCGTACCATGAAGCAAGCAGTATATACGCCTGCGAATGAAGGACATTTTGGTCTTGCTTTTGAAGATTACACACACTTTACTTCACCCATTAGAAGGTATCCAGATCTATTAGTGCATCGTGCTATCAATCGTGTATTGGATAAAAAGAAAAGAAAGCCCTCTAAAAAAATGATTGAAACCGGTGTGCATTTGTCTGTGACAGAACGCAGAGCAGACGATGCTTCGCGTGATGTAGAGCAGTGGCTTAAGTGTGAATACATGCGTGACAAGGTTGGGGAAACCTTTAACGGTGTGATATCTGGCGTGGCAGGTTTCGGTATCTTTATTGAGCTTACTGATGTCTTTGTTGAGGGTATGATCGCCATGCGTGATATGAAAGATGATTACTACATTTTTGATGATGTTCATCACCAGCTTAAGGGTGAGCGTACAGGAAGGTCATTTCAGCTCGGTGACACTATCAAGATTCAGATTGCTTCTGTTAGTCTAGATGATCGGCAAATGGTTTTTATTCCTGTTAAAGATTAAGTGGTGCTAAGCTTAAAGAAAACCGAATAAAATGAAACTATACTCTCCATGGGAAAAAGCCTTTAAAAAGGTATCGTCGCCATTTGAGCACTTCATTCATGCTCAGACTACCACTGGCAAGGTCTTAATGTTGATGACGATATTGGCATTAATCATGGCTAATACCCCATTAACAGAGGGCTATGAACAATTTTTTCATACCAAAATAGATCTTGTGGTGGGTTCGTTCAAACTATCCTACACTGTCCATCATTGGATAAATGATGGGCTAATGACCTTATTCTTTTTTATTATCGGATTGGAGATAAAAAGAGAAATTTTAGTGGGAGAGCTCTCAAATATAAAGGTTGCTATTTTGCCTATTCTAGCAGCTATTGGTGGCATGATTTTTCCAGCATTAATATACTTTGGTATCAACGCGAATGAGCCAAGCGCTATTGGATGGGGTGTACCAATGGCCACAGATATTGCATTCGCAATTAGTGCCTTGGTGCTTTTAGGTAAGAGAGTGTCTACTGCGTTAATAACTTTTTTGGTTGCACTTGCTATTGTTGATGACCTTGGTGCTGTCTTGGTGATTGCAATATTTTATACTGATCAAATTCATTTTGTGCCACTGGCTTTATCTGGCATCACTTTTCTAATTTTAATTATGTTAAATCGCTTTGGTATTCATGCGATTTTGCCTTATTTTATTGTTGGAATTTTTATGTGGTTCTTCGTGCTTGATTCAGGTATTCATGCTACTATTACAGGTGTTATTGCTGCTATGGCAATACCTTCAAAACCTAAATACGCCCCTTTAAGTTTCTCTAAATATACTAAAAAATTACTGGATGAGTATGATAAGTACCCTGTATGTGAAAATCACATATTACATGAAAAACAAAAATATATTCTAGCTAGTATAGAAGATAGGATTAATGCGGTAGAATCGCCAGCTACCAGATTGGAGCAGAGTTTACATCTTCCCGTGGCATTAATTGTTATCCCTTTATTTGCATTAGCCAATGCTGGCATTGCAATAGATTTTAACTCTATTGGTTCTGTTATTATTGAGCCAATATCGATGGGGATTATTTTTGGTCTCGTTTTAGGAAAGGTAATTGGAATATTCGGAATTTCATGGCTGGCCATCAAATTAAAAATTGCCAAACTGCCAGATCAAAGCAGTATGAGTCAAATTTTTGGTGTTGCACTCTTGGGTGGTATTGGTTTTACTATGTCTATATTTATAGCAGACCTGGCATTTTTAAACTCACCTGAGTTTATTTTTCAGGCTAAAGTTGGCATTTTAACAGCTTCTTTATTTGCCGGATTGTCTGGATTTTTATGGCTTAAATACATAGCTAAAAAACCAGTATAAATAAAATCTAACAAAAAAAAGGAGGCGAAAGCCTCCTTTTTTTTATTGGTCAAAATTTAATCAGTGACTGCACCTTCAGAAGCTGACTTAGCAAGTTTGGCAAATTTTGCTAAAACACCTTTGGTGTAATTTGGCTTAGGTTGGGTCCAATGCAATAAGCGTTCATCAATAATTGATTGATCAACCAATAGCTCTAATACATTATTTTCAGCATCAATTAGAATTTCATCGCCATCTTCAACCACAGCTAATACACCACCTTTAAAGGCTTCTGGGGTGATGTGTCCGACCACAAAGCCGTGTGTGCCACCCGAAAATCGACCATCGGTAATGAGTGCTACTTTTCCCCCTAGGCCTTTACCCATAACGGCTGAAGTAGGCGCAAGCATCTCACGCATACCAGGGCCACCTGCGGGTCCTTCATAGCGAATGACAATGACATCACCTGCCATAATTTCATCATTTAATACAGCTGCAAGCGCTTCTTCTTCACGACCATAACATTTGGCCACCCCTTTAAAACTCAAACCCTCTTTACCTGTAATTTTTGCAACAGCACCATCTACGGCCAAATTACCACGCAAAATACGAAGATGTGAATCTTTCTTAATCGGATTATCAAGTGATCTAATAATATCTTGAGAATCTGTATATGGCTTAACATCTTTAAGATTTTCAGCCATTGTTTGCCCAGTAACTGTCATACAGTCACCATGTAATAATCCAGCATCTAAAAGCATCTTCATTAGTGGTAGAGTGCCGCCAATTTCAATCAGCTCACTCATCATATATTTACCTGATGGCTTTAAATCAGCCAATACTGGGACATTCGCACCAATACGCGTAAAGTCATCAATATTAAGGTCTTTAACACCTGCTGCGTCAGCCATGGCAATCATGTGTAGTACAGCATTGGTGGATCCACCTAGAGCAATAAGAACGGTGATTGCATTTTCAAATGCTTTCATAGTCATGATATCATTTGGCTTAATGTCTTTTTCAAGTAAGTTTAATACCGCTTCACCAGCTCGAACACAATCATTATTCTTATCCGCTGAGATGGCATCTTGAGCCGAAGAGTTTGGCAAGCTCATACCTAGTGCTTCAATAGCAGATGCCATGGTATTAGCCGTGTACATGCCACCACAAGAGCCTGGACCTGGAATGGCTGTTTTTTCAATATTTTCTAACTCAATCGCATCAATCGCATTATTGGCGTATTGGCCTACTGCCTCAAAGACACTGACCACATCAGTATGATTTTTGCCAGGCTGGATAGTACCGCCGTAAACAAAAATACCCGGACGGTTAAGTCTTGCCAAGCCGATAATACAGCCTGGCATATTTTTATCACAACCGCCAATTGCAACCACGCCATCAAAACCCTGACAGCCCACCACTGTTTCAATTGAATCGGCAATAACCTCGCGAGATACTAAAGAATATTTCATACCTTCTGAACCCATTGAAATACCATCAGAAATAGTAATCGTGTTAAAAATAACGCCTTTACCGCCAGCGCTATTCACCCCTTTTTCAGCCTCATCAGCGAGTTTATTAATGTGCATATTGCAAGGCGTAACCATCGACCAAGTGCTTGCAATACCAACTTGAGGCTTGTTGAAATCTTCTTTTGTAAAGCCTACCGGATAAAGCATAGCACGGCTTGGTGCACGTTCATAACCATCAACCACTTGAGAGGAGTATTTTCTTGTGTTAGACATAATGCATTTCACTTACTAAAAATACCAAATTTTAGACTAAAATAAGGTTTTTCTCAAAGCATTTTAGCGCGAATTGGATACAGCACAGAAAATATTAGATTTAATTGAGCCTTTTGTACAGGAGGGTAAGATATTGCCTAGAACTTTTGATCAAATTGATAACAATATTGATGATTTCGTTTTTTTGCAAAATTTTGATAAGCTGGTGGCTTGTGCAGGATTAAAAGACTGTAAAGAAGGTGGGATGGGTGAAATTTATGCCTTGGCTGTATCAAAAGAGGCACAAAATCAGGGCTTCTCAGCTAAATTATTGCATGAAATTATGAAAAAGGCGCGCATTGCCAATTTTTCTAAAATTTTTGCACTGTCTAAACACAATGCTCAATGGTTTTTAAAACAGGGCTTTACACAAATTAAAATTAGCGAATTACCAAAAAAACGCCAAGCCTTGTTTGATCATCAACGTAATTCTTTAATATTCTTTAAAGATGTTCAATGATGAAAATTAAAGACAGAATCAGGGGCTACTTACCGGTTGTTGTTGATATCGAAACTGGCGGTTTTAATGACAAGACTGACGCCATGCTTGAGATTTGTGCAATTTCTATCGATATTGATGACCAAGGTGTTTATTACCCTAAAGCACAGCAACATTTTCATGTTGAGCCTTTTAAGGAGGCTAATTTAGAGCCTAGCGCTTTAAAGTTTAATGGCATTGATGTTGATAATCCTTTACGACTAGCTGTGAGTGAAAAACAAGCCTTAGGTGAGATTTTTAAAATGGTTAGAGCTGAAATGAAAGACGAGGAATGTACGCGTGCAATTCTGGTGGGTCATAATGCTTTTTTTGATTTAGGGTTTTTGTATGCGGCGAGTGATCGTACTAATTTAAAGAATCCATTTCACAAGTTTTCAACCATTGACACCGTAAGCCTCTCAGCGCTTTACTATGGTGAAACGGTACTTGCTAAAGCCATACATGTTGCTAATATAGAATGGGATAATGCTGAAGCGCATTCCGCACTGTATGACACACAAAAGACTGCTGAGTTATTTTGTAAAATCTTCAATGCGCAAACTTTTGGTTAAATTTTTAACATTATTTCTATTGCCTTTTTCAGTTAATGCTTTAACTGAGTCTGAATTTGTTCAATCTTTACTTGACAACCATGCTTTTTTTGAAAAAGAACAAATCAACCTAACCATTAAGAAAATTGAGATGGAGGGTGATAGGGCGAATTATGAGGATTGGGATTGGACCATTGGTGGGGAACTAGGACGCATCAGCAAGCATAAAAATAAAGAAAACAATACCTCAAGTTATGATTATGCCAAATCAACTTCACAGTTAGTGAGAAAATTTTCTACTGACCTGACTAAGAGATTTCTATCTAACGGTTCAGAACTTGGCATCTCTTATGATAAGTCCCTACCTGTTAAAGATGAAGAAATGCATGATAAAGATGGGTATCAAGGTGATGATAATACAATTGAACATCTTAATGATTTAAACATTAGTTGGACATTGCCATTACTTAACAATAAGAACGGTGTAATTGATCAAAAAACTTATGATTTAGCTGTGTTAGATTATAAAGATGAAAAATTAGCACTGGCAGAAACTAAAGAAGATTTTATTAAAGAAAAGCTTATGATTTTTCTAGATTGGGTTAGTTATGATGCCCAAATCAAGATTGTTAAAAATCGCCTTAAACACTCTACACAAATACTTGCATCTATCAATCAACAAAGCGGCAGTAAAAATAGCGTTTTAGTCTTACAACGCTCTATTAATAAGACTCAGCGATTATTGTTAGACTTGGAATCAAAACTTAAAGCTGAGAAAAGATCACTTTCTATTTTGCTAAAAGGCGTTGACCTTAATAAAGCCCCACTTGAGATTGACTGGGATGCTAGAGTGAATCTAGTTGAAGATTTATATAGCTATTCTAAGCAATCGATTCGAGACATTAAGCGTATTGAAATTGAGCAATTAAAAAATAAACGCACTGTTAAGTCTTATCAAAATTCAAAACTTCCTGATTTTGATTTTACCATTAGCGCCTCAAGAGATGATAATAAAGGTAATTATTCCACGTATTCTAAGTCATCTGAGATGGAGTATGAAGCCAAAATAGAGCTTAATTATCCATTGTTAGGTGATATTAGTAATCAAGTTTATTATCGCAAATATAAACTTAAAGGTCGTCAATTAGAATTGAAATATTCGGATAAGTTTGATGATTTTTTAGCTGATGCACAAAAACTCACAATTGAGCTTAAACAGGGCATTAAACAGCTTGATTTATATCAGATGCAAATTAACGAAAGCGAGTCTAGTAAAACTCAGAATGAGTTAGATGCATTTCTTGGAGGTAGTGGCAACATTCGTTTTGTTATTAATGATCAGGATGATTATCAAGAATTATTATTAGATCAAGTTGATGCAGCCATTAATTATCACAAGAATCGCATCAAGTATGATAGTTTAATGGATCGATTGTTATTGAGTGATCTTTGACTGAATCTCAGTCCAATTCTTTATTTCTTTGATAAGCTCTGCGGCTGACTTTCCTGCTACGCTAATGGGCTTACCGATCACCATAGTAATAGTACCAGGTTGCTTAATAAAGCTACCTTTAGGCCAAAGCCTGCCTGCATTGTGATATATCGGAGAAATATCGCAACCAGTTTTTTTGGCGATAGCAACCCCGCCTTTTTGATACTCTCCCAATTGTTTGTAAGGTTGGCGTGTGCCTTCGGGAAACACCACAACAAAAATACCTTCAGAAATTCTCTCAGCACCTTGTTTGATAACTTTTTTTAGCGCTTTTAATTTCTCACCTCGATCAATAGTAATCGGCTTTAAAAGCGACAAACCCCAGCCAAAAATAGGAATCCATTGCAGTTCTTGTTTAAGTACCCAGGTTTGATGAGGAAAAATAGTTTGTAGCGCAAGTGTTTCCCAAGTAGATTGATGGTTAGAAATAATGACACAAGCCTGATTTGGAATATTTTCCTTGCCAATCACATTGATTTTGATGTTTAATGTTAGGCGTAGCCACCATAGGCAAAATAAAGACCATTTTGACAAAATGGCGTAACGAACTTTAATTGGCATAAAGAATAAAACCAATGTTGATGCGACCAGTATAGTTAAAACTAAAGTAGAGCCCAAAAAATACAACAAGGATCTTAAAAACAACATAGGTATTTAAAAGTGTAAACGTTATAATTCATATACTTGAGATTTTAACGATTTTCTATGACGATTAATACCATTCTTTTTGATTTAGACGGCACTTTGATCGATACAGCGCCTGACCTTGCTTATGCGCTAAACACTTTATTGTCAGCAAATGGCTTAAGTGAAAAACCGTATGAGAGTATCACGCCTTTGGTAGCTTTTGGTGGTAAAGCATTAATTAAGTTTGGTTTTGATTGTGATGAGTCACACCCAGAATTCACCAGCAGGCACCAAAAAATTCTAGAAATTTACACTGATAATATCGATAAACATTCTAAGACGTTTAACGGCATTGATGCATTAATACAAACGTTAAAACAGAAAAAAATGTATTGGGGTATTGTAACTAATAAGCCAGAAAATTTAACCCATTTATTGTTGAATAAATTAGACCTAAAACCAGATGTTGTGGTCTGTGGTGATACCTTAGAATATAATAAGCCACATCCTGCACCACTGCTTTATGCTTGTGCACAGCTTAGTGTTTCACCGCAAAATTGTTTGTTTATTGGCGATGATAAAAATGACATGGTTGCAGGTAAAAATGCGCAGATTAAAACTGTGGCAGTGACTTACGGTTATGGCAAGGTTGAGCAAGATTGGGGCTATGATTATTTGGTTGATCAGGTAGAAGAAATATTGGAGTTAATATAATGGATGTAATGAGCTTATTGTTTGGATTGGTCGTTGGTGCGGTCGTTGTTTACTTTTATTTAAACACCAAATTACAAACCTTAAAAACCGATAAGATTCACCTTGAAGTCAGTCTTGATGAAAAGATCAAATCCTATGAGAATCAAATTGATTTAATCAAGCTTGCCAAAGAGCAAATGAGTAAGGATTTTAAGTCAGTAGCGAGTGACATATTAGCCAAAGATCGTAATGATTTGAGTGTTAAAAATTCTGAGCTCTTGATGCCTTTACAGGTACAGCTTAAAGATTTTAGAAACAAGATTGAAGCCATTACTACTGAACAGATTAAAGAGCGTACTACTTTGTCAGCTCAAATTGAAAATCTTAAGAAGACCAGTATCGAGGCCCAAGAAACTACGCAAAACTTGACTGATGCTTTGACTTATGACAACAAACAGCAAGGAGATTGGGGGGAGATGATTTTAAGCTCTATATTGTCCAGTTCTGGACTTAGAGAAGGGCATGAGTTTGATACGCAAAAGCAGCTTAAGAATGAGTCTGGAGAATCTTTTAAGCCAGATGTAGTTCTACACCTCCCAGAAGAAAAAGATATTATTATTGACTCTAAAGTGTCGCTTAAGGCTTATAAAGATTACATTGCTAATCAGTCAGATATGGCATCACTTAAAGCACATGTAACTTCGGTTGAGGCGCATATTAATGGTATCAGTATCAAAGAGTATGAGAATCTAGAAGGCGTGCTAACACTTGATTTTATCTTTGTCTTTATTCCGATTGAATCTGCATTGTTAGTCGCACTTGATCAAAAACCTGATTTATTTACTACAGCACTCAAGAAGAGCATTGTTTTAGTCTCTCCATCGACTTTAATGATGAGTCTCAAAACCGTACATCATATTTGGCAAACAGACCGTCAAAATCAAAATTCTGAAGAGATAGCCCGTCAAGCAGGTGCGATGTATGACAAATTGTTTGGCTTTGTTAAATCTATGGATGATATCGAAAAACACCTTGATAAAGCTCAAAAGAGCTACAAAGAAGCGCGTGGTAAGTTGTCAGATGGTAAAGGTAATTTAATTGGCCGCGCTGAAAAATTAAAGACAATGGGCGTACAAAGTAAAAAGGAACTTACATAATGAATATTTCAATTGATTATAAAATTACCACAGACGAGCTAAAAGACAAGGTTGTTTTAGTGACGGGCGCTAATCGAGGTTTTGGTAAGGCAATGACACTTGATTTAGCCAAAGCTGGTGCAACGGTGATTATGCTTGGACGCGATTTAGGATCACTGGAAACAGTTTATGATGAAGTGGTAGGTTTAGGCTACCAAGAGCCCGCATTGTATCCACTTGATTTAGAAGGTGCAACACCCGAACATTATGAACAGTTGCAGGCAGATTTGTTAGAGCATTTTGGTAAGCTTGACGGTCTTATTCACAATGCCGGCATTATTGGCACAATGATGCCGATTGAGCAATACGACATTAAGCTATGGTACTCTACGATGCAAATTAACGTTAATGCACCATTCATGCTCACACAGTTTCTAATTCCAGTTTTGAATAAATCAGATGATGCGAGAATCCTATTTCTTTCTTCATCCGTTGGCCGAGAGGCTCGTGCTTACTGGGGCGCCTATGGAGTAAGTAAATTTGCCATTGAGGGACTAAGTAAAACCTTATCAGAAGAGCTGGAGAAAACCAATATTAAAGTTAACTCTCTTGATCCAAAGCGTATGCGTACCAAGATGCGACAAACCGCTTATCCAGCCGAAAATATGGAGAAAAACCCATTACCAGAATCAATATCGCCAGTGATTGTGTATTTAATGAGTAAGAGTGCTAAAGCCTTAAATGGTCAGCAACTAACGCTAGAGGATTAACGCTGCAAGTCTGCCGTTAAATGCGGGTGAATTGTTTTTAAGATTTCCTTAAAGACTTTCTCTGTGCCAGCCACAACATTACCAGTTTCTAGGTATTTATCACGACCTGAAAAATCACCCACAAAGCCACCAGCTTCTTTAACTAACAACACGCCTGCGGCAATATCCCAAATATTTAGTTCGATTTCCCAGAAGCCGTCTAGTCGACCAGCCGCTAAATAAGCAAGATCTAGAGCGGCAGAGCCGGCACGGCGAATACCCGCAACTTTTGGATGGATGGCTTTAAACATATCAAGGTAAGCATCCAGGTGTTGAGGTGCTTTAAATGGAAAGCCAGTACCGATTAAAGTATCTTCAAATCCATTAGCACCAGTAACACGAATTCTTTGTTCGTTTAAGTACGCACCTTCACCTTTTACTGCTGTAAATAACTCTTCTTTAAAGGGGTCGTAGACCACAGCATGTGTTGGATTATCATTTTCGTACAAAGCGATAGATACTGCGTATTGCGGAAAACCATGTAAGTAATTAGTAGTGCCATCAAGCGGATCAAGAATCCAAACAAATCGTTTATCTTTGCCTACAATTTCACCATTTTCTTCACCCAAAATTGAATGATCAGGAAAGGCATATTTCAACTCGTCTATAATGGCATCTTCAGCAGCTTTGTCGACTTCTGAAACAAAGTCATTAGCTGCTTTGTTTTCAATTGTTAGTAGGTCGATCTGATTGTGATATCTTAAAATGATGTCACCGGCTTTTCGGGCAGCTTTAATGGCAATATTAAGCGT
>JAUWPG010000075.1 GCA_030611725.1 Gammaproteobacteria bacterium | reverse complement strand
ATCAATGGCAACTAGACAATCCAAAATCAGAGTTGTTAAGAGGGCATATCTTGCACTCCCCACATTTGATTGACGGCAAACCTGGCCTTGGAAAAACCGCCAAATATATTGATGTTGCTAACTACAGCAATTTACCAATTTATATGTTGTTGTCCCAATTTAGCACTAAGTATTTTCGTGGTGAAGAAATCACTAAGCAATTACAAAAAGGCGGTAGTTCAGTATTTATTCATTATTTCAAGGAAGTTCGTGGTGGCTTTTATAGGCGTGATGTTAAAGATTTGACCAAGATTGATATTAAAGCAAAAGACAGTTTGAACGAAGTTTATATCTGGGCAGCTCGATTAATGGATGCAGAGAGTATTTCAAAACCATTGACAACAAATAAAAACATACAAAAATCATCTAAAGTTGTCCTTAGTGGGTCTGTATTAGAGCCTTACCAAGGTAAACAAAATATCAAATTAAAGCTCAATACATTTAATGGTGAGCTAATGGATATTAGCAAATACAAAGATCGAGTTATTTTGCTTAATTTCTGGGCAAGTTGGTGTAAGCCTTGTGTCAAGGAGATTCCCTCACTAGTGCGACTTCAGCAACAGTTTAATGAGGATGATTTCAAGGTGATTACCATTAATGTTGGTGAATCTAAAGAGCAGATTATCGAGTTTATGAAAAGAGTAAGATTTGAATTGCCAATTATGCTGGATGCTGATGGACAAGCGGTAAAAGATTGGGGTGTGTATGCTTATCCTTCTAACTTTGTTTTAGACAAAGAGGGTGTTATTCGTTACGTCTATCTCGGTGCTTTAGAATGGGATTCACAGCCAATTATCAACATTATTAAAAAACTCCTTTGAAGCAATACGATGTTATTATTATTGGAGCAGGTGCTGCAGGATTAATGTGTGCTATTGAAGCCAGCAAGCGTGGGCGTAAAGTGTTGGTTTTAGAGGGTAGCGATAAAGTCGGTAAGAAGATTTTAATCTCAGGTGGCGGTCGTTGTAACTTTACTAATTTACATATTGACCCACAATCTTATCTTTCTCACAACTCGCATTTTTGTAAATCCGCACTAGCACGTTACACCCAGTGGGATTTCATTACACTGATGGATAAACACAAGTTGGGTTGGCATGAAAAAACACTGGGTCAGTTATTTTGTGATGATAAAGCGCCAGCAGTATTAAATATGTTGCTTGAACAGTGTAAGCGTGTAGGTATTAAATTAGATTCAAAGATAGACAGTGTTGACTTTAAAAGCCAATATGTTGTAGTTGCAGATGGACAAAAATATCAATCAGAATCATTGGTAATTGCCACAGGCGGGCCAAGTATCCCTAAAATGGGTGCGACTGATTTTGGCTTACAAGTTGCCAGACAGTTTGGCATTAAAACGGTTTCTTTTAGGCCTGCGTTGGTGCCCTTTACTTTTCATCAGGATGATATCGATCGATATTTTAAAGATTTATCAGGCTTATCAGTTGATGCTCTAGTGAGTTGTAATGGGCAAAGTTTTCGAGAGGGTATATTGATTACTCACCGAGGTATTAGTGGTCCAGCAATTTTGCAGATTTCATCTTATTGGTACAAGGGTGACGAAGTGAGTGTTGATCTGTTGCCAGATTTAGATGCCAGTGATTGGCTATTAAAAATGCAGGTAGATCACGGGAAGACAGAGCTTAAAACTATTTTATCCAAGTTTTTCCCAAAACGTTTAGCCATTCGTTTGGCCGACACTTTAACTGATCGCCCCTTGTCAAGTTTACCTTTAGGTCAAATTAAACCAAATGATTTAAAAGCATTGGGCGCTACGTTAAATAATTGGGTATTGCGCCCTAGTGGCACTGAAGGTATGCGTATAGCAGAAGTATGTACAGGGGGCGTTAATACAGATGAACTGTCTTCTAAAAACATGGAAGTTAAATCACAACCAGGCTTGTACTTTATTGGTGAAACGGTTGATGTCACTGGTTGGCTAGGCGGTTATAACTTTCAGTGGGCATGGTCATCAGGCTGGGCTGCTGGCCAAGTGGTGTAGATTTTAGATAATCTCGCAAGCTTCATCAAAGCTTAAACGCGGACTTCTTGGGAATATTTTGCTACTGTCTCCTTGTCCAATGGCGCACAAAAATATTGATTTTGTTTTGCCATCTGCAAAGAATTCTTTATCCAGAGTATCGCTATTAAAGCCACCCATAGGGCCGCAATCAAGACCAACTGTACGTGCAGCCATCATAAAATAAGCACCTTGTAAGGTAGCGTTCATTTCACCGGCAGATTTGATTTTTGCTGGATTTCCTGCGTACCAACTTTTGGCATCGGCATGTGGGAATAGAAACGGTAGTTTTTCATAAAATTCTGTATCGTAGCTGATGATCGCTACTACCGGTGCTGCCATAGATTTTTCAACATTACCTTCATCAAGATGAGCTTTAAGCCTCTCTTTAGCATCGCCAGATCGAACAAAAGTAATGCGGGCAGGGCAGGTGTTGGCTGCCGTTGGGCCAAATTTCATTAACGCATAAATTTGGTTAATTTGATTTTCTGAAACGTCTTGATCTAACCAGCCGTTGTGACTTCTGGCCTTTCTAAATAAAGTGTCTAAAGCGTCATCTGTAAGCATTAAAATATCCTCATTAATTTGATTAAAATTTTATGTTAGATTATATATTTTTTGACACCAGTCTTTTAGCCAAATTTAAAGACCGCTTAATAAAAGTGAGGATAAGATTTGAGTGTACAGATGATAAATTAGAACAATTAATGGAACAAGGTATGACTAAGGCTTAATTATGAACGCAGCTGGTATAAAGATCGAGCTTAAAAATGTTAGACTGTACATTTTAAGAGCATCATTAGATGTTGTGACTAAAATTTTAACTGTGTTAGAATTTGATAAATTACAAGCGTTTGTAGACAATATTGCCAAAAGTGTTGAAGGTCCTAATGATGGCCAATTTTGTCACAACATAGATAAGGATTAGAGATGAAGAAAATTACCATTATTGGCTCAGGTTTTGC